>JBFISV010000041.1:0-13618 GCA_041608415.1 Woeseiaceae bacterium | reverse complement strand
GAGGGCGGCGACGGCGGCGGCACGATCGTCGCGACGGGCACCCCGGAAGACGTTGCGTCCTCGACCGATTCCTTCACGGGCGAGTACCTCAGGCCGCTGCTCAAGAAGCGCGCGGCCTGACCCGCCGCCGCGCCACGTACGCGTCGAGCGCGCGCGCGAAGCGGCCGGCCGCGCCCGGCGCGCTCCCGAGGTACAGCGACGGCTCGATGAGTTCGAGTTCCATCAGGAGGTAGCGATTCGTGTCGCGCACGAGGTCGACACGCGCATAGGCGGGTACCGGGCTCACGAGCTCCATGATGCGCTGTGCGGTGCCGACGAGCCCGTCGGGCGGCGCGAGCGGCCGTACCGCGGCGCCATGTTCTTCCTGGACGCGGAAGTCCCCCGGCCGCGGCTGCTTGCACACCGCGTGGCTGAACTCACCGCCCAGAAAAATCAGCGAGTATTCGCCCTCGGTCCGGATGCTGGCGATAAACGGCTGCACGAGGAACGGCCGGTCACGAAAGGTCGCCGCGAGCTCGCGGCATTGCGACTCGCCGACCGGCGCGTCGAGCACGTGGGTGTCGACGGCGTTTGCGCCGAGCTGCGGCTTGATGACGACGGTGCCGGTGCCGTGTGCCGAGAAGAAGCCGGGCACGTCCGCGCCGTCGACACGCCGATACCAGGCGCTCGGCACGATGTCGACGCCGCGCGACTGCAGGTCCCGCAGGTAGGTCTTCTGCAACGTCCAGCGCACGAGTTCGACATCGTTGACCAGTACGGCGCCGGAGCCATCGATACGCTCGAGCACGCGGAGGAACCTGGCAGGGTCCTCGGGGTAATCCCAGGGTGTACCGATATAGACGGCGTCAACCTTGTCCCAGTCGACGGCGCCGTCGCGCCAGTCGATTACGCGGACATCCCAGCCCAGCGCCCGCATCTCCGCGGCAGAGAGGCCGTGGTCCGTGACGAGGTCCTCGAGGCCGGGCGTCGTCAGAAAGGCGCAAGCTCGCCTGCGGGCGGGATCACGACCCGGTTTGCCGCGAGGTGCGCGTGCCATCGCAGCGCCGCCGTACTCAGTGCATCGCCTGGCTGTCGCCGAACGAACCAAGCTCGAGAAAGCGCAAGGTCAGCGCGATCGTATCGCGCATACGCATCATGAACGCATGCGAATGCTCGACGACCACGAAGTCCGCCATACCATCGAGTTTCGTATCTTCGACGGAGACGCGGCCGTCGTCGGGATTCGGCAGCACGGCCGACGTCAGTGGATCGATCGACCGGTTGCCCGCAATGACGCCGAGCTCGAAGGTGGCGGGGCCGAGCCTGCGCGGCACGCTGTCGGCCCCCTGGCCGAGCTGCCGCCCGGCGGGCCCGTTCATCCAGTCGAAGCCGGGCACGTTGCGCAGTTTGTCCGCCGCGGCGCTGCCCTGGTTCGGCGGCGCCAGCATCACGACCCGGCCGAGTTCGGGGATCTCGGCATCGGCAAGGAACTGGCGCAGCAGGATGCCGCCGAGCGAATGCGTGACGAAATGGATGCGATCGTGCGCGCCGTTGGCACGGCATTCGGACAGCCCCCGGCCGACCGCGAGCGGCGCGAGTTGTTCGATCGCGAAGTCGCGCGACGGGTAGTCGACGTTGGCGGTCTCGAAGCCCGCCGCGCCGAGGGCGGCGGCCATGGGTTCCATCGACGACGCGCTGCGCAACAATCCGTGCAATAACACGACGCACTCGGCGGCCTGTGCGGCGCTTGACGCGAGCAGCAGGAATGCGAGCAGTAAACGCCTCCTAGGCACCGGGCACCGCCATCCTGCGCTCGAGCTGCCGGTCGTGTATGCGCGCAAGCATCAGCAAGGCTGCAATCGCGCCAGCGAGCGCGACCGCCATGTCGGACTGCGTGTCCCATTCGTAGCCCTGGGTGCCGAGGAACGCCTCGGCCGCCTCGTCCGACAGCAGTGCGACCCACCACTCGAGGAGTTCGTAAAATGCGCTGATGCCCAGACACATGGCGACGATGAAGAAATTCATCCAGGCCCGCGACCGGAACACCGCCAGCCGAATCGTGACCTCGCGGGCGACGATCGCGGGTATGAATCCCTGCGCGAGATGACCGAACTTGTCGTAGTTGTTGCGGTCGCCGCCGAAAACGTCGCGGAACAGGTCACCGACCGGCACTTCGGCGTAGGTGTAATGGCCGCCGACCATGAGAATGATGCAGTGCACGAGGACGAGTACATAGGTCAGCGTCGTGAGCGGGAACGTCTCGCGCGTGACGAACAGGATCACGAACGCGATGAGCGCAGGCGATACCTCCAGCAGCCAGGTCACCGTGTCCTTGGGGTCGATGCCGGACCAGACGAGCACGGCGAGAAATACCGCGACCCATGCGATTCGCCGGTAGCTCATTCAGGCCCCTCGGGCGCTTGCCGGCGTGCGTCTTTTCGCGAGCGGAAAAAGCCCTCGCGGGCGAAACAACGCCACGTCCACGGCAGCCACTTCAGCAGCGCGAGGGCGAGCCACAGCGCCCAGGCGAGGATCAGGGCCTTGTAAACCCATATCGGCGCGGAGACCGCCTGCGCACGCGGTATGGCCGATTCGCTGCGATCGGCGAACCACGACAGCCGGTTGCCGAACGAGTCGTTGCCGACGACGTGCATGTCCGGCGTGCCGAGCAGGCCCGTCGGCAGGGCGTAGGCGATGCCGGCGAGCGCGACGACCGTCAACGCCAGTACCGTTGCCTGCTGCAGGTTGTAGCGCCATGCCGGGCCCTCGCTGCGCCACTTGTCGCGCGCGCCCACCGTGAGCAACCAGAGTGCGACGAAGCCGAGCACGGGCCAGTTGAAGGTGCTGAAGCCGAGCCCGAGCAGCAGCCAGTGACGGGTCGCGAGCGGCGTCCAGTCGATGCGGCCCAGCAGCAGCGCGAGCAGGACCAGCACGGCGAGTTCGGACCAGTAGAGCACGGCCGGGCCGAGGCGCGGCCCGCGCGTCGCGAGCAGCCATCGATTCGCGGGCAGCGCGAGTCCGAGCGCGATGTTGCTCGCCGGCGCGCCGACGTCGATCGCCGGCGTCACGCTGCGCCACCCGAGTTCGCCCGTTTCGCGCCACTCGACATTGATCGAATGCTCCCCGGGCAATATCGGCAGCGTCAACGCGCCTTCGTCCGCGCGCATCGACACGGTCTTGCCGTCGATCACGACGTTCGTGATCTCCGCGCCGGCAGGCAGGCGCACGATGTGCTGCGCGCCGCGCGTGCTGCGATAGCCGAGGCCGAGTGTCGAGGTTCTCGAGCCCGAGCCCTGTTCCGTGCTGACGCTGACCGAATCGAACGCCAGCGTCGAGCCCTCGGCCGCCTCGGGCCGGCTCGCGACGATCTCGAGCGACTCGCCGCCGCGCGGGTGGAACTCGGCCATGCGCACGCTCGCGCCCGGGAAACCGGATTCGCTCTCCGGCACGCCGCTGAACTCCGCATGCCACACGGAGCCGACGCCGACGTACCAGGTCTCGGCCCATGCGGCCCCGGCCTCGGCCTTGAGCACGAGCGGCGAGGTTCGCGGCAGGTTCGACTCCCAGCTGACCTGTCTCGTCGTCGGATTCATCGACACGAGGATGCGGCCGTCCGCGACGGACATGTTGTCCGTAACGACGGACTCACCCGCGAGCAGCGGCAGATCGAGGCTCAGCGCGCCCTGCTCCGGGGCGATGCGGGTCACGCTCGTCGTGACGCGCCAGTCGAGGCCGAGTTCGATCGAGCGCTCGACCTGCACGAACGCCGGAAACCGGCTGCTCTCCCAGCGCGGCGTGGCGTGGTCATCCTCGCCCGTGCGGAGTTTCGTGAGCTGCAGGGCGCCCGACAACAGGCGGCGATCCTTGATGCCGGCGATGAACCAGCCCTCGCCACTCGCCGTGACGACCCGCGGCGGCGCCGGGAAGGCGATCTCGATACTGTCGGCGCCACCCGTGCCGCCGCGAACCACGACATTGTGGCGCCCGCCCGGCACCCGCAACCACAAATTCTGATCGGCGCCGCGCAACACCTGCGCCGACGACGAGCCCTCGACGACGACGCTGTCGGGGCGCCAGCCGCGCAGCGAGCCCGGCAGCGGAACGGCCACCGCTTCGATCGCGTTGAGAGTGAGTGCGATCCTGACCGTGTCGTCATCGACCGCGACGTCGGCGGCCGCGATTTCGGCGCAGCGCGGCACGCAATCCGGCGGCTCGAGCAGGCGGCGCTCGAGTTGTTTCAGGATATCGGGGTCCGGCGTCTGCGCGCGGGCGTCGGGGCCCGCGACCAGCGTCACGCCGACGATGCCGGCGAGCAGTGCCGTTGCCGTGCCGCGGCCGAAGTTGAGGCCTTTCGGTACCGGCCAGCGCTCCTTGAGGACTGCCACCGCGAGCAAGGCCGTGAACAGCAGCAGCAACAGCACTTCCGCGAAGCGCAGCGTCGTGACGAGCCAGCGCGGGCCGATGACGAGCCGCATCGTCTGCTCCGCATCGACCGGTCCGCTCCAGTTCAGCCGATAGGCGTTCCATTGCCACGACGGGATACCCGAGCCGGCCTGCACGATTGCGTTCGGCGCATAGCGCGCGAAGTTTGCCAACGCAAACCTCGAACCGGTGACGACGACATCTTCGGCCGGCCGTGCGCGCATCTCGTCGACGGCCGATTTTACCCGCGGCGCATCCATCCGCAGTTCGCTCGTGGCCGGCGGCGCTGCCGGCATGACATCGGCGGCGGCGCGTCCGTATTGCAACACGCTGACCTGCGGCTCGAGCTGCGGATAGATCGCGATGCGCAACTGGTCCGCAACGAACGGCACCAGCGCCAGCACGAGAAACAGCGCGCTGGCGCCGAAATAGGCTCGCACCGCCGCCTTGAGCCGACCGTCCGGCGCCACGCGCAGCAAGGCGATCGCGATCAGCAGGTTCAGCCACAGCCAGGCAGGCGCATTGAACTCCTGGTAGCTCAGGCCGAGCGCCAGCAGTGCAACGATTCCGGACTTGTAGCCGAACAATTTCCAGGCCGCGACGGTAATGATGAGCACCATGAAGAAATCCAGCAGCTGCCACTGCCCCGCCCAACTGCCCGCGGCCGAGTCGACGCCCGGCGCGGCCAGCAGCTTGTAGCCCGGCGGCAGGTACAGCCGCGCGTCGACCTCTGCAAACCGCGCGTCCCAGCCCGTCACGGGCATTGCACCGCGCGCCTCGCTGCGCGCGAGCGTGAGCGCGTCGAGATTCGGCGCGCGCAGCTCGATGCCCGTGAGGCCGGGCTGCGCGCCCTTCGTTATCAACAGGTTCTCGCCGCCGGACGTCGCACTCTCGAGCCTGAACGGCGGCCGCATGTCGAGGCGCCAGTCCCGCCGCATGGTGCCGCCGAGCGTATCGCGCACGACAAAGCCCGCACCGTCGAAATCGAGCCACATCTTTCGCCCTAGACTGAGGTCGTTGTCAGCGGATACGAGACCGCGGCTGCGCTCCATGATGACGAGCGATTCGCCCCTGGTGATGCGAAACGCCGGCAGCTCCGCCCAGTCGCCGGGGACGGCAACGCGCAGCGGATCGACCGGCGGCAGCCCCTCGACCGCCGTGACCCGCAAGCGATCGTTGCCGCGATAGCTCCAGATTTCGTCCTCGGGAAGATTGCGCGTCGCGCCGTCGAACGCGATGCCGTTCAACACCCCGGTCGCGCGCGCCGAGAGCCATACCTCCCAGCGGCCGGGCCGCACCTGCACCCGCAGGCGGCCGTCCGCCTCGAGTTTCGCGGGCAGTCCGGTCCGGATGGACAGCGGCGTGAAGCCGTGGGGCAGGACCGGGCCGAACAATTCCTCGCGCACGCTGCCGGACACGTCGATCTGCAGGACGGTGAGCAGGCGCGTCGGCACGTCGTCGGCGACGAGCCTGTAAACCTGGGTGCTGACCGTATCGCGGGCCTGCGCCTCGCTTTGCCGTTCGCCGAGGAATACGCCGTTGCGGTCGAGCTCGGGCCTTGCGATACGCTGGCCATTGACCGCGAGCGTGACGATACCGCTCTGCGGCGGTATCGGCAGACTCCCGGGGCGCTCGTCCCACTCGAAGCGGCCGCGCAGCAAATAGTTTCCCGGCGGCATCCGGACACTCGGCATGCCGTTGTGCTCGACGACGGCGACGCTGGCACCGTTTGCCGTGACGCCGTCGGGCCAGTAGGAGCGGTCGCCGGGCAGCGGCAGCCAGCTGTCCGCGGCACCGACGGACCAGCGTTGCGTGAATCGCGCGCCGGAACGGTCGACGACGATGTCGAGCGTCTCGGGCCATGCGCACAGATAATCGCCGCGATCGTTCGGACTGCGGTCGAAATAAAACGGGCAGCGCCGGTAGTCCTTACCGTCGAGCACCCACGCCTCCCAGCCTTTGAGTTCGTCCGGCACATACACGTCTGCGGCGCCGAAGGCCGCGCCGGTCGGCAACGCTAACAGCAACATGAGTCTGGCGATCAACGGCATCGGCTCTCCCCCGTCATGGGCATCACTATACGTCAACGCGGACCGCTTGAAATCCGGGTCGCGACCGCCCCGGCAGGCCCAGCGAGACTCTGATCAGTTCTTGTCGTGTGCGACGAGAAGTGATCAGGGTCTCCCTAGTAATGCGGCGGGCGCTCGTCGCCGGGCGCGCCCTGCGGCTCTCTGTCATCGAGGCTCGCCAGTCGCTCCGCCATCGATGCACACAGGCGCTCGAGCCTCGTGATGCTGTCCTGCTGGCGCGTGATCGCCGTGTCCAGCTCCACGATCGCCTGGTCCTGATGTGCCAGCCGTGTCTCGATTGCAATCAGTCTGTCTTCCGACATTTCTCTCTCCGTGAAGCCCACCTCAGTTCGAAGCCGCGGGCCAGTGTATCCTATGCGTTTTACGATGCTGCCACCCGTATGTCCCTGATTCGATTCGACGAAATTTCGTTGGAATTCGGCGACCAGAAGATCCTCACAGACGCCGATTTCGCGATCGAGGCCGGCGAGCGGGTCTGCCTGATCGGGCGCAACGGCGCCGGCAAATCGACGACGCTCAAACTGATCAGCGGCGAACTCGAGGCCGATCGCGGCGAGATCACGCGAAAATCCGCCCTTGTCATCAGCGAACTCGCACAGGCGCTCCCCGACACGATGAAGCGGCCCGTCCGCGACGTCGTTCGCGCGGGGCTCGCCGAGGTCGAGGCGCTGCTCGACGAATACCGGCGTTTGTCGTCGCTCGATCTCGACGCGGCAGGCATGCAGGCGCTCGAAAAATTGCACGCCCGCATCGATGCGCGCGACGGCTGGCACATAGAGCAACGCGTCGATGCGACGATCACGGACCTGAACCTGCCGGCCGACAAATGCATGAGCGAGCTGTCGGGCGGCTGGCGCAGGCGGGCGGCGCTGGCGCAGGCGCTGGTGCAAAAACCCGACCTGCTGTTGCTCGACGAGCCGACCAATCATCTCGATATCGCGACGATCAAGTGGCTCGAAGAGAAGGTTCACAATTTCGCCGGCGCCGTGCTCTTCATCACGCACGATCGTGCGTTCCTCAATCGGCTCGCGACTCGCATCGTCGAGATCGACCGCGGCAGGCTCACGAGCTGGCCCGGCAACTTCGAAAATTATCTGCGCCGCAAGGAAAAAGCGCTCGAAGACGAGGCGGCGGCTCGGCAGCGCTTCGACAAAACGCTCGAACAGGAAGAGCTCTGGGTACGGCAGGGCATCAAGGCGCGCCGCACGCGCAACGAGGGCCGCGTCCGCGCGCTCGAGAAAATGCGTGCCGAGCGGGCACAGCGCCTGTCGCGCGAGTCGAAGGCGCGGATACACATCGAAGAGGCGGAAAAATCCGGCCGCAAGGTCATCCGCGCGCGCAACGTCCGCTTCCGTTACGACGGGCCGCTGATCGAGAATTTCTCCATCAAGATCATGCGCGGCGATCGCATCGGGCTGATCGGCAACAACGGCGTCGGCAAGACCACCCTGCTGCGCCTGTTGTTGCAACAGCTCGAACCGCAGCAGGGCACCGTCAAGCACGGCACGAATCTCGCCATCGGCTATTTCGACCAGCTAAGGCAGACCCTGGAGCCGGACAAATCGGTCGCTTACAACGTGGGAGAAGGCCGCACCTATATCAAGCTGAACGGCAAGGACCGCCACATCGTCGGCTACCTCAAGGGATTCCTGTTCAGCCCGAAACGGGCCATGACGCCGGTCAAGGCGCTCTCGGGCGGCGAGCGCAATCGCGTCATACTGGCGAAGCTGTTCACTCGGCCAGCCAACCTGCTCGTACTCGACGAGCCGACCAACGATCTCGACATCGAGACGCTCGAGGTGCTCGAACAGAAGCTCGCCGAATACGAGGGCACGCTCATCGTCGTGAGCCATGACCGCGAGTTCCTGGACAACGTCGTGACGAGCACGATCGTGTTCGAGGACAACGGCCACATCAGGGAGTATGTCGGCGGTTACAGCGACTGGCTGCGGCAGGGGCATGAACTCACGGAGACCGACAACCCGCACGCGGCCGACGAACGCCGGCGACTGGCGGCCGAACGCCGCAAGCAGCGCAAACCGCAGAAGCTCAGTTACAACGACCAGCGCGAGCTGGACTGCCTGCCCGACGAGATCGAAAAGCTCGAAGCGGCGCTCGCCGACCTGCAGGCGCGTATATCGGAGCCGGATTTCTACACCGGCGAGCGCACGTCGATCCAGAAAACGCTGATCGAACTCAGCGAGACCGAGGCCCTGATCGACGCGAGGCTCGAACGCTGGGGCGAACTCGAGGCGCTGCAGGCAAGCTATCGCGCGCAAAACTGAAGGGGTCAAGTCTACGCATTACGCATTTTTGTCTTCAAAGAGCACGAAATTCGCAGACGTACACATCCCGGTCCGGAATTTGGGAAATGGGCAGACTTGACCCCAGCGTGCACAGCGTTACAGCGCGACAGCGTGAAAATGGGTAATGCGTAGACTTGACCCCTTAGGTTCTTAGGTCTCGACGGGGCGCGTCAGGTAATAGCATTCGTCCGCGAGGATCTGATCGTCCGGGTAGTCGCCGATTTCGAAGCCGAGCGAGCGATAGCACTCGAGTGCCGCGCGATTGTTGCGGTAGACGAACAGGGAAAACTCGTGCAGTGGCAAAAGCTCCGGCCCGACCGCCATCAGCATCGTCACGAGGCGCCGCCCGATCCCCTGCCCGCGCCGCGAAGGCTCGACGATCAGGCGGGCGAGGTTGATCCGGCCGTTGCGCTCGTAGAACTGGCCGAAGCCGCAGAAGCGGCGGTCCGGGTCGCAAAGACGGAACGTGGCCATATCGGGCCAGTGGCAGTCCTCGCGAAACGACTCCGGCGTAAACGGGAATCGAAATTTCGGGCCGCCCCAGGCGGTGACGTCCGCCGGGTTCCCGAACCACGCCATGAGCGCATCGATCGTGGCTTCGTCCGCGCGCTCGAGCGTCCAACCCTGCTCATCGCGCAGCGTGCTCATTGGCTCGGGCGGGGTAGCGCCCAGTTCAGCACGAAATAGCCCGCGACGCCGGACAGCAACGATCCCACCAGGATGCCGAGGCGTTCGTCGAATATTAGCTTGACGTCGAGCACGGCGTTCTCGTAGGCCAGTCCGCCGATGAACAGGCTCATCGTGAACCCGACCCCGGCAAGAATCGACACGCCGTAGAGCCCGGCCCAGCCGGCGCCGTCGGGCAGCCGCGCGATGCCGAATCGAATCGCGGCCGCGCAGCACAGAAAGACGCCGACCTGTTTACCGATGAACAATCCGGCCGCGATTCCGAGCGGCACGGGATGCAGGAGGTCGCGCAAGCCGATGCCGTCGAACGAGATGCCCGCATTGACGAACGCAAAGATTGGCAGGATTCCGAAAGCGACGACCTGGTGCAGGTCGTGCTCCAGCTCGCACAGCGGCGAGTGATCCGGATTGACGCTGTCGCGCATCGGGATGAACGCGGCGAGCGCCACCCCGGCGAGTGTCGCGTGAACGCCCGACTTCAGCACCGCAACCCACATGACGAGACCGACGATGGCGTACGGCGAAACCGAATTGACGCGGCGCCAGGACATGAATGACAGCACGAGCAGGCAGCCCGCGGCGACGATGAGCGCCGTCATCGACAGGTCGGCAGTGTAGAAAATCGCGATGATGACGATGGCGCCGAGATCGTCGAAGATCGCGAGCGAAACGAGGAATATCTTGAGCGCATCGGGCACCCGGTTGCCGAGCAGCCCGAGAATCCCGAGCGCGAACGCGATGTCGGTGGCCGCGGGAATCGCCCATCCCCGCAGCGGCACGGGGTCGCCCCAGTTCAGTGCCACGTAGATGCCGACCGGCACGACGATACCGCCGACCGCGCCGATCGCCGGCAGCAGCACGTTCGCGGGCCGCGACAGCTCGCCCTCGAGCATCTCGCGCTTGAGCTCCAGGCCGACGAGAAAAAAGAACACCGCCATGAGGCCGTCGTTCACCCACAGCACCAGCGGTTTCGCGATCTTGAGCGCGCCGACGCGAATCTCGACGGGCACCTCGAGCAACAGGTCGTAGTACTGGACCAACGGCGTGTTCGCGATGATGATGGCGAGCAGGGCGGCGGCCATGAGCACGATGCCGCCCGCGGATTCCAGCTGCAGGAAATTGCGGATCGTCGATCTCATGAATCGCCCCGCGGCGCGCGGCCATACCGTGTCGTTGCGCGCGCCGTCGCGATCATGGGCAAGTCACTGGTCTCCGGGCATCGTTTCGGCGAAGTACCGGTCGAAGGCCCGGTGTACGACCTCCGGCGAAATTTCCGCCGCCTCGACGACCGCGTTGAAATGTTCCATCTCGCCGACCGGGCGCCGACCGTCGGCCGCGATCACCTTGAGCGCCATCAGCGCAATCTCTTCCTTTTCGACCGCCGGCAGGGAACTGGCGTGGGCCGCCAGCGAGGTTGCAAGATCCGGCTGCTCGGCGATCACGCTGATCGCGCGCGTCAATAACTCGAGCGATTCCGCACCCTGCAGGTGAAAGTGCTCCTCGATGAGGTCGATCATCTTGGCCGACTCCTCGGGTTCGATACTGCCGCTGCCCTTGGCGACGAATACCAGCATCGCGGCCACGACGAACTTCGAGTCGAAAACGAGCGGTCCGTCCCGCGTTTCCACGACGAGTTCGCTGCCATCCAGCTTCGAGTTGATGATCGTGTCGCTCATGTTCTCACGTTACCCGGTTTTGTGGACTTGCCGCATGCGCTCGACCGACGCTTCGATCAACTTCTGCAGCGTATTTTCGTCGACGTCGGACAGGCGTTTGATGTACAGACACGACTTTCCGGTCTTATAGCGCCCCAGTTTTTTCATAAGTGCACCGAAGCGCTCGAAGCCGGGCATGATGTAGACGGTCAGCGCCTGCTTGCGCGGCGAAAAACCGGTCAGCATCCATTCGAAGTCCCTGCCCGCCGTATTCGTGTAGGAATATCTGCCGAAGCCGACGATCTGCGGTCCCCACATCGTGGCACGCGAACCGGTCGCGCTGCGCATCATCGCCGCGATTTTCTTCGCATCCCGTTTTTTCTGCGGATCGTCGATACTGTCGATGAATGCGGCGACGCTGGCTTTTGTCGGTCTGGTCTTGAGTTCGGCCATGCCTATCCCGTCTGTTGTTTCTTATATTGTCGGGCCTGGTCATCATACTCTGGCCGCGCTTCGAATTTTAGTGCGAGGTCCCGAACAAGCGGTCTCCCGCATCGCCCAATCCAGGCACTATATATTTGTTTTCATTGAGATAATCGTCGATCGCAGCCGCGTAGATCCGGACGTCAGGATGGGCTTTTTCGACCTTTTCGATGCCCTCCGGGCAGGTCACGATGCAGACCACCACGATGTCGGTCGCGCCGTTTTCCTTGAGCAGGTCGATGGCGGCGGCGGTCGAACCGCCCGTCGCGAGCATGGGGTCGATAACGATGCAGGTGCCGCCGCGGACCTGCGGCGGGAAGCGGTCGTAATAGGTCACGGGCCGCTTGGTGGTTTCGTCGCGGTACAAACCGACAAAACCGACGCGCGCCGTAGGCACGAGTTCGAGGATCCCGTCCAGCATACCGATCCCGGCGCGCAGAATCGGAACCACAACGACGGCCGTGTCGATCTTGCGACACTTCGCCTCGGCGACCGGCGTCTGCACGACGACATTGCGCATCTTGACTCTTTTCAGCGCCTCGTAGCAGATGAATTTCGTGATTTCGGTCGCGAGCTCGCGAAAACGTTTGTGCCCGGTTTCGACGTTGCGGATGATCGCGAGTTTGTGCTGCACGCAAGGATGGTCGACTAGATGGGCCATTGGCTCCCCCGATTATTCCTGGTCCGTTCCGACCGCCGACCAGAACGCGTATTCCGTGCCGACGGGATCGATGAAATGAAAGCGGCGACCGCCCGGGAACGAAAATATCTCCTGGCTGATCTGCGCCCCCAATTCGACGACGCGCGCAAGGTCGCGCTCGAGATCGTGACTGTAGAAGACGAGCAGCACGCCGCTCGCGGGCGCGGCCCTGTCGGCGCGGCGGAAGCCGCCGTCGAGGCGTCCGTCGCTGAAGCTGATGTAGTCATCGCCCCATTCCTGGTTTTCCCAGCCGAATAACGCCACGAAAAAATCCCTGGCCCGGGCCGGGTCGGTCGCCGGGATCTCTACGTAATCGATCCGATTCTCGCGTTGCACTGCCTGTTCTCCGGCTTTGCGGGCAAATTCGTCTAGCGGCTGCGCAGGTGCACCAGCGGGCGCTCGGCGTCGATCAGCACGGTACCGAACGCGCCACTGATCTCGAACGGCCCGCCCTGCAGGCGCTTGAAGCCGGCGATGGCGCCGGGACTGAGGCGGGCAACGGTCTCGGCGAGGGATTTGTCGAAACGCTTGCCGTCGATGCGGATTGAATCGCAATACTGGAATTCGAGCTTCGCGGGGCGAATGCAGATTTTCTCGTTGGGCCGCGGCGTCTCGTAACGCGGGTGTTCGGGCGTGAGCAGCAGGTCCACGTCGACGATGAGCGCACCGCCTTCCACGTGCCAGGACAGGATGTACGATTGGCACAGGTCCAAGCCCGCGAACTCGGGCAGATCGCGCCAGTCGATCCCGCCGGCCGGCTGCGTCATCGACCCGCCCCGGCCCGCACCGGCTCGTCGCGATTTTCAGTGCCCTCGCCGGGCGTCACGAACAACATGCGGGTCGGCCGATGCGGACTCGCCGTGTGCCACACAGCCTTCGGCACGATGACGAATTCGCCCGGCCGCTCCAGGCGCACGGTCTTGTCGCCGTCCGGGAGGGCCAGCGTCATGTCGGCGTCACCATCGATGAGACACACGAACTCGTCGCCGGCCGGGTGCATTTCCCAGGTCGGCCAGGCTTCTGCGAACTCGAAGCTCGATATCAAGCTGCGGCCCCGGAAGTCGCCGAATCTCTCGTCGATGTCGGCCCAGACCGTATCGGTCACGGCGATCGTCTCGGCGGCGAAATCGGCTCCTATCGTGACGAACGTCGATGCGAGCGCCTGCGGTTTCGTCATGACCGGGTTCTCCCTGCGGCCCGGGCATCGGGCCCGAGCGCCTCGATAAAGGTTTCTTTGTCGGCCGGCGAGATCATGACGCTTTTCCCGCCCGAATAACAGATCCGCAGCCGATCGAG
>JBFISV010000040.1:0-14090 GCA_041608415.1 Woeseiaceae bacterium | reverse complement strand
GAGGTCGACGCGTCGACCGGCCGAGTTGCAATTGGCAAATTGACGGTCGATTACACGGCCGGCATGTCGGACGGAATTGCACCGAACAGCGGTACCGTATGGACTTTCCGCGGAGTACGGCCGAACGACATGGGCGTGATGTTGTCTGGCAGGACCACAACGAAGCGTTGAGTCTCGGGCATGGCGGAGTAGCTCTGATAGAACTCCGTCAGGCCGAGGACATGGAAGTTGGTTAGATTGCGAAACGGAAAAGGCCACCCGTAAAGGGTGGCCTTTTCATTTCGAATAAAAAAGTCGGCGTCCCTGCCGACTTAGTTCTCGTATCAACCATAAGGGAGATGCGAGGGTTGGAGGAGCCACCCCCGAGCGATTAGGGATGACTCGCAGCGAATGTTAGGCAGATTGGATTGGCGATGCTGTGATGATGATCACAAATAACCGCCATTGGACGGAAAACGGTACCCGTAGCGCCCTGATTTCAGTAATAATTTTTGCATTAAGTAAAGTCGAGACTAGCCGTCGTTGAGAGCGCGAAGCTGCTCGAGGTACTTTTGAAGTTTGCGTTGTTCAACGCGTTGTTTGATGGCGTCACGTACGGACTCCAGCGTCGGCGGTTCCGAATCACGTGAATCTTCTCGAAGGATTACGTGCCAACCAAACTGGGTCTGTACGGGTTCTGTCGTGTAGCCGCCGTCCGAAAGTTCCGCAACGGCATCGGAGAAAGGCTTGACCATCTGATTGGGGGCGAACCAGCCCAGGTCGCCGCCATTTGGTCCTGATGGACCTGTCGAATGTGACTTGGCCAGCTCTTGAAAATCAGCGCCGTCATCGAGCTCCGTAATGAGATCGTTTGCAGCCGTCTGGGTTTCTACCAGAATATGCCGCGCCTTGAACTGACGATTCGGCGCCATCTCGATCTGCGCTGCGTATTCCGCGAGTATTTCCTCGTCGGTGGCGGCATTTTGCGCCAGATAATCGCCGGCCGCGATTCGCGCCAGCATACCGCGTCTCTGCAGTTCCAATTGCGCTCTTACCTGCGGCTTTTTGACCAGTTCATCAACCCACGACTGAGTCGTCAGCAAATAGATATCGGTCAATTCCTGAATCCATGCGTCACGTTCGGCGTCGGTAACTTGCGAAAGTGGCTTTTGCGCACGATTTTCGACATATGCATCGACGACGTAGCTATCGACTTCGACGCCGTTAACCGTGATTGCGGTTGCCGCACAGGCATACGATGCGGCCGTCAGCAGAAGCGCGGCGAAAATTGGCCCGGAAAATCCGGGCCTGGTAACCAAACTCATATTGGGATCCTCAAGCGAAAGTTGCGTAATAATACATCGCGTCAGGCGTCATCCGGCGCCTTGGCATGAATTTTCAGTGCATGAATTTCCGTGTCCATCAGGCCATTCAACGCCGCAAACACCGCCTTGTGCCGTTCTATGGGAGACAGGCCGGAAAATGCCTTGGACACGATTTTGACGTCAAAGTGCCCTTTGCCGTCCCTGGCTCCGGCATGGCCGGCATGCAGATGGCTCTGATCCTTGACCAATAACTCTGCAGGCTCGAAGGCATCGCTCAGCAGAGACTCGATTCTTTGTTTACGCGTCGCTGTCATGGCAGTGCGATTTTGAAAGGCTTGACGGTGACGTGCTCGTAAACACCCGCGCGCACATAAGGATCGTCATCAGCCCAGCTCCGAGCTTCTTCGAGCGACTCGAATTCCGCGACGACGAGGCTGCCAGTGAAGCCCGCAACGCCAGGCTCCTCCGAATCGACGGCCGGATGCGGCCCGGCAATCAACAACCTGCCGTCCGCGAGGAGTTCCTGCAAGCGGGCAAGATGTTCTGGTCGCGCCGCGGCTCGCCGTTCGCCGCTGTCTTCGACGTCCTCGCTGATAATTGCGTACCACACTATTTGGACACCGTGCTGTTCGATTCCTCGGCCGTGTCCATCTTCGAGAGTATCCAGACGCTTTGCGCGACCATAAATACGACGGTAATTGCCAGTAGGCCGAACACCTTGAACTTAACCCAGAAATCCTCGGTGAAATTGTATGCGACGTAGATATTGAGCAGACCCATCGCGGCGAAAAACAGCACCCATATCAGGTTCAGCATGGTCCATTGGCCAGCATCGATTTGTTCAGTCGGGAGATCATCGGCCATATCGAAGGCTCGGCGCACCAGCGGCTTATCGCCGATCCAGGTGCTCAACAAGAATGCCAATGCAACCACCCAGTAGAATGCCGTGGGTTTCCAATACAGGAATTTCGGATTGTCGAAATAGAATGTCGCCGCTCCGGCCATCAGCAGAAACACCGTCGACCAAAAGTACATTTTGTCGACTTTTTTCGTCATCAGGTACTTGATGGCGAGCCCGATCGGCATGGCAACCATCAGGACGGCCAACGCGAAATAGATGCCCTTATACAGGTAAGCGCCCAGAAACAGGATCAGCGGCAGAAATTCAAACAATACTTGCATGGCGGTTCGAATCGGTGAGTCAAAAGAGGAATGATAACGTGATCGGCAGCCAAACGCCCAGACTCCAAAAACCTGTGCCGCGAAGTCATAGCTGTCCTACAATCCGCGCGTGGCGAGATTGATCGAAATTCATCCAGGCAATCCGCAGCCTCGTATGGTGGCCGCGATCGTGCAGGCAATCCGCAGTGGTGGACTGATCGCCTATCCCACGGACTCGAGCTACGCTTTTGGTTGCCACATCGGCAACAAGCAGGCGATGGATCGTATCCGACGAATTCGCCAGTTCGACAAGACCCACAATTTCACCCTCGTGTGCCGCGATCTCTCCGAGATCAGCGTCTACGCGCGTGTCGACAACTGGGCCTATCGATTGTTGAAATCGATGACGCCGGGGCCGTACACGTTCATTCTGCCGGCCACTCGGGAGGTGCCCAAGCGGCTGCAAAACCCGAAACGGAGGACCATCGGCCTGCGCGTGCCGGACCACCCGCTGGTCCAGGCCATGCTGGAGACGCTCGGTGAGCCGATCATGAGTTCGACGCTGACGTTGCCCGGCGACGACATGCCGCTCACGGACCCGCTCGAGATCGAGGAGCGCATCGGCAAAAAGGTCGATCTGATCGTAGACGCGGGACCCGTCGGTATCGAGCCGACGACAGTGCTCGATCTGTCACACGGCTCGGTCGAAATTCTGCGCGCCGGGCGCGGCGATATCAGCGCTTTCCGGTAGCCGGACCTGCCGCCCGAATTGAGCTAGAATGCGCCAAAATCGACCGGAATCCACGATGACACCCGATCTCAAGGTCCTGACCCGAAAAGACGCCCCGAAACCGGCCCAGGACGAGACCCAGTCGCCCGCACAGAGCGAGATGCCCTTTGCCGTTGTGGCCGGCGAGCCCGTGACGGCGTTGCCCCAGGATCTGTATATCCCGCCGTATGCGCTGCAGGTTTTTCTCGAGGCATTCGAAGGGCCACTCGACCTGCTGCTGTATTTGATTCGCCGGCAGAACATCGACATTCTCGACATACCTATCGCGGAAATCACCAAACAATATGTTCAATACATCGAGCTGATGAAGGAAATGCAGCTCGAACTCGCGGGCGAATACCTGGTCATGGCGGCGATGCTGGCCGAGATAAAATCTCGCATGTTGTTGCCGAGACCCGAAACGGATGAAGTCGAAGAGGAAGATCCGAGGGCCGAGCTCGTGCGGCGCCTGCAGGAGTACGAGCGCTTCAAGAAGGCAGCGCAGGACATCTCGGACTTGCCGCGGCTCGAGCGCGATGTCTTCGTCGCCCAGGCCGATGCCCCCGAGCGCACCGTGACGCGGAATTTGCCGGACATCACGATGAAGGAACTGTTGCTGGCATTTCATGATGTTTTAAAGCGCGCCGAAATGTTTTCCAATCTGCATTTGCAACGGGAGCCGTTGTCGGTGCGGCAGCGAATGTCGGAAATTCTCTCCCGCATCAAGGCGAACTCTTTTACGGAATTTGCCGACTTGTTCGATCCCGAGGAAGGACGCATGGGTGTCGCCGTAACGTTTATTGCGTTACTCGAGTTACTCAAGGAGTCCGTCGTCGAGGTCGTGCAGTCGAGTGAGTACGCGCCGCTGCACGTGCGTGCCGCATCGGCCGTGCGGCTGGTCGGCGACGACGATTTTCCGCTTGCGGAACCCGAAGCTCCCTGAGTTTCATTGACAACGCCGGGAAGACATTGATGGAAGCGAAGGAAGTACAGCACTTTATCGAGGCGGCGCTGTTGGCCGCGGGCCGTCCTTTAAATATCGATCAGCTGCGGGGGCTCTTCGACGGTCGTTCGGCGCCGCCCAAATCGGACATTCGCGAAGCGATCCATGCGCTCAACGAGGGCTACGCCGAACGCGGAATCACGATCGCGGAGGTCGCATCCGGATTTCGCATCCAGGTCACGGCCGCCATGGCCGCCCGGCTGAACAAGCTCTGGGAAGAGCGTCCGCCGCGCTACTCGCGCGCCCTGTTCGAGACGCTGGCGCTGGTGGCCTATCGGCAGCCGATCACCCGCGGCGAGATCGAGGAGATCCGCGGCGTCTCGGTGAGCAGCAACATCGTGCGCACACTCATGGAGCGCGACTGGGTGCGTGTTGTCGGCCACCGCGACGTCCCCGGGCGCCCGGCCATGTTCGGCACGACCAAGACTTTTCTCGATTACTTTGGCCTGAAAAAACTCGACGATCTGCCGGAACTCGCGGACCTGTCGGACTGGGAGAGCCTGCGCGTACAGCTCGATCTGCCGGAGGTCGCGGAAAACGATGTCGAGTATGAGCCGACGATTCCCGAAATTCCGGCCCTGCGCATGCAGGACCCGGCCGAAAACGACGACAGCGACACGCGCGAGCCCGATGTCGACGAATGGCCAGACCCGGCAGAATCCGGCGGAGGCTGATTCGGCGACCGACTCCCGTGGCAGACCGCATCCAGAAGGTTTTGGCGAGCGCGGGTTACGGTTCGCGGCGAGAAATCGAGCGCTGGATTCGCGACGGCCGTCTCGAGGTTGACGGACGCGTCGCGGCGCTTGGGGACACGCTGTCGGGCAATGAAAGGGTCATGCTCGACGGGCGGCGCCTGGCAACGCCCGCGGCCGAGTGCTCGCACCAGCACCTCGCCTATCACAAGCCCGCGGGCGAAATTGTCACGCGGCGCGACCCGGAGGGCCGCAAGCGAGTATTCGATTCGCTGCCGAAATTGAAAGGGGCGCGCTGGATCGCGGTCGGACGACTCGACATTGCCACTACCGGTCTGCTGTTGTTCACGACCGACGGCGAGTTGGCCAATGCCCTCATGCACCCCTCGAACGAGCTGTTGCGGCGTTACGCCGTACGCGTGCACGGCACGCCGACCGCGAGTGACCTCGCCAAGTTGCGTGCGGGCGTGCGGCTCGACGACGGCATGGCAAAATTCGATCGCGTCGAGGCGAGCGGCGGCGAGGGCGCGAATCGCTGGTTTAATGTCAGCCTGCACGAGGGTCGCAATCGTGAAGTCAGGCGACTTTGGGAAGCGCTCGGCTATGAGGTGAGCCGTCTGACGCGGATCGGCTACGGGCCGCTGGCGCTGCCGCGGTCCTTGCGGCGCGGCAGGTACCGGCCGCTGACGCCCGACGAGGTGCGCCAAGTTTACGGTGCGGCGGGCCTGGCGCCGCCGGAGCCGCGCGCAGGCAAAAAGGCCGCCCCTCGGAAAAAGCGTCGGATACGCAAGGCCAGGTGATTTCTTACTGGGCGTCCAGACTCTGGCCTGTAACTCCCTTCCCGCCGGGCCCGAGCAGATACACATAGGTTGCGAGAATGTCCTCCGGCCGTTTCAGCGTGGCCGGATCTTCGGCCGGATAGGCGGCCTTGCGCATCTTGGTGCGCGTTGCGCCCGGATTGATGCAGTTGACGCGCAGCTTGCCGTGCCGGTGTTCGTCGGCCAGCACCTGGGCAAGCCCCTCGGTCGCAAATTTCGACACCGCGTAGGCACCCCAGTACGCCTTGCCCCTACGGCCCACGCCGCTGCTCGTGAATATAATCGACGGGTCGGGGGACTGCTGCAGCATGGGCAGGCAGACCTGCGTCAGTGCAAACGCCGCCGTCACGTTGATGTGCATGACCTGCTGGAACAGCACAGCGTCGTATTGCTCGATCGAATAGCGCTCGCCGAGCGTGCCCGCATTGTGCACGAGGCCGTCGAGCCGCCCGAATTCGTCTATGAGACTGGCACCGAGCGTCTCGTAGGAATGGGCGTTTGCGCCGGCCAGGTCCATCACGGCGATCGACGGCCGCGGCGCCCCCTCCAACGCTTCGATGTCATCGTATACCTGCTCGAGTTTCTTGACGTTTCGCCCATGCAGGATCACCTGCGCGCCGAGTTCCGCGGCGTGCAGGGCGAGCGCCCGGCCGATGCCGTCGCTCGCACCCGTAATCAACACGATACGCTCGCGCAGCACGTCGTCGGGGTATTCGTAGTTGCGATGGTCCATGGGCGCTTACTGCAGGGTTTTATCGTTGCCGGTCGAATCCGCGCCGTCATCCTCGTCGGCGGCGGGTTCGATCATGGTCCGCGGCACCGGGTCGAGCGTCTCGAGCTTTTCGATTTCTTTCGTCTCGTGAACGCCGAGTTCGACGAACTTGCGTGCGCCGGGCAAAACGCTGCGCTCGAGCGAACCAACCGCCTTGTTGTAGTTTTCCACGCTGCTTGCAAGCTGCCGCCCCATGCGATTCATATGGCCGACGAACGTGCCGAGGCGGCCATAGAGGTCTTCGGCCAGTATGCGAATCTCTTTGGCATTGTCGGCCAGCGCGAGTTGACGCCAGCCGTAGGCGACGGCTTTGAGCAGTGCGACCAGGCTCGTCGGTGTGGCGAGGATGATCTGTTGCGACAAGGCGTACTCGATGAGGTCCGGCTGCTCGTTGAGCGCGGCGCTGAGGAACTGGTCGCCCGGTATGAAGAGGATGACGAACTCCGGGCTCTCGTCGAATTGGTCCCAATACGACTTTGCCGCCAGCATGCGTATGTGCGAGCGGACATTTTTCGCGTGTCGTTCGAGTCCGAGTTTACGCTGCACGTCGTCGCTGGCCTCGACGGCCTCGAGGTAGGCGTCCAGGGGAGTCTTCACGTCGACCACGAGTTCGCGGCGATCCGGCATTCGCACGATCAGGTCCGGCCGGATGACCTGGCTTTCGCCGCTCGTGTGGACCTGCTCCTGGAAGTCGCAGTGCTCCACCATGCCGGCGAGCTCGACGAGCCGCCGCAGGGTGATTTCGCCCCATCGCCCGCGCACCTCCGGCCGGCGCAGGGCCTTGACCAGGTTGCGCGTTTCGGCGCGCAGCGTTTTCTGGCTGTCCTGCATCGCTTCGAGCTGGGCGCGGATGCCACCGTACGCTTCGCTACGGGCCTTCTCCAGTTCGTCAATCTGCCGTTTCGAGGCGTCGAGGGATTCGCGAATCGGTTTGACCAGCGACTCGACCGCTTTCTCGCGCTCGCTGAGTTCGCGCTTGGCACGCTCGTTGTGCACGCTCAGATGCTGTTCCGCAAGGCGCAGAAAGCTCTCACTGTTCTCACGCAGCGATTTGTTGCTCAGGTCGCCGAACGCCTGCACGAGCTGGGCGCGCGCCGCATCGAATGCCTGCTCGCGTTCCCACGCCAGCGCATCCTGGTTGCGGATCTTTTCTTCGAGACGGAGCCGCCGGCGGCGCGCAACCAGCCAGGTGATGAGTACGCCGAGCAGCAAACCGATCCCCAGCGCCGGCAGGCCGACCTCGAGGTACACCGGATTTATCGTAATCGACGTCATAGCCCTGGCAGATTAACCGCTTTCAGCACGATTTGGGCAAGATCGGCGGTATCGGCGGCGACGGCATCGGCGCCCCAGTGGTTCGGGTCGTCGCTCGCGTCGATATAGCCGTAGGCGACAGCAATCGTTCCCATGCCGGCGGTTCGACCGGCCTCGATATCGCGCGCGGCATCGCCGACGTAAAGGGTCTCGCCGGGCTCGATGCCGGCGATGTCACACGCGTGCAGCATCGGGGCAGGGTCGGGCTTGCGCTGCGGCAGCGTGTCGCCGCTGACAGTGCACGCACTGCGGTGCCACAGATTCAGGCCCTGGAGTAACGGCTCGGTCATGCGCGCGGGTTTGTTGGTGACGATGCCCCAGGGCCGCCGCGCCATCTCGAGCCGGTCGAGCAGGGCTTCGAGCCCATTGAAAACGGTGGACTTCTCGCAGACGCGACCCTCGTAGCGGTCGAGGTACTCGCGGTGCAGCGGCGAGTCGAATGCGGCCAGCGAATCCGGAAACCCCAGCCGCAGCAAGCCGAGCGCGCCGTTCGACACGCAGTTTCGGCCGATTTCATAGGCCACGGGCTCGAGCCCATGAGCGCGCTGCATCTCCTGCAAAACGGCCACCATGTCGGGCGCGGTGTCGATCAGCGTCCCGTCGAGGTCGAACAGGACGGCGCTGAAATCCCGATCGGCCATCGGCGCCAAGGTGATCACCCGTCCGCCGGGCGCCGGAAATACATCAGGTAGTTGACGTCGACGTTCGCGCCCAGGGAATAGTCTTTCGTCAGCGGGTTGTAGTGCATGCCGATGGTGTCGCGTAATTCGAGGCCGGAGCGCCGCGCCCATTCCTCGAGTTCCGACGGGCGGATGAATTTGCGGTATTCGTGCGTGCCGGCCGGCAGCAATTTGAGCAGGTACTCGGCACCGACGATGGCGAACAGGAACGATTTCGGATTGCGATTGATCGTCGAGAAGAAGACATGGCCGCCGGGTTTCACGAGATCGCGGCAGGCGCTAACGACCTGCGCGGGATCCGGCACGTGTTCCAGCATCTCGAGGCAGGTAACGACGTCGAATTCGCCCGCACGTGTCCGGGCCAGCGACTCCGCCGACGTCTGCTCGTAGGCCACATTGGTCCCGGATTCGAGCTGGTGCAGCTTTGCGACTGCAAGCGGCGCATCGGCCATGTCGATGCCGGTGGCAATGGCGCCGTCAGCCGCCATGGCTTCGGTGAGGATGCCGCCACCGCAACCGATATCGAGTACGGTGCGGCCGCTGAGCCGTGCGTGGCGGCGGATCCAGTCGAGGCGCAGTGGATTTATCTCGTGCAGCGGCTTGAAGTCGCCGTCGGGGTCCCACCAGCGGCTCGCGAGTGCGTTGAATTTTGCGACCTCCGCGTCGTCGACGTTTGCTGCGTGCTGCTCTACCGTGGTCATGCCTTGTCCCCTCCTGCAATCCGCTCCCGCCATTCGTCACAGCGCGACCTGATTTTAGCGGCATTGACATGATTCAGGCGCCCGTCGTCGAGCAGATGGCGGCCTGCGACCCAGACATCGCTCACCTGGTCGGCGCGCGCCGTGTATGCCAATTGTGACACCGGATCGTATACCGGCTGACTGTTGAGGCGGCTCAGATCGACGCAGCACAGATCGGCCCATTTACCGATCTCGATCGAGCCGATTTCGTTGCCGAGACCGAGACTTCGGGCGGAGTCGATCGTCGCCATTGCCAGTGCGTCGTTTGCGTTCAGGGTCGCTGGGTTGCCGCTCGTAACCTTGGCCAGTTGAGCCGCGGTTTGCAGCTCGCTCAGCATGTCCAGTGTGTTGTTGCTGGCGGCACCGTCGGTCCCGAGGCCGACACAAACGCCGGCTTCGCGATACCGGGCAACGGGCGCAATGCCGCTCGCGAGTTTCAGATTCGATTTCGGGCAATGCGCAATCGAGACGCCGGCAGCCGCCATACGTGCGATTTCATCGTCGTTCATGTGCACGGCATGGACTGCGAGCAACGAGGAGTTGACGAGGCCGAGGCCGGAAAGGCGCTCGAACGGGCGCTTGCCCCACGTTCGTACCGCGTGGTCGATTTCCGCCCGCGATTCGTGCAGGTGGATCTGCACCGGGATATCGAGCTGGTCTGCGAGTACCCGCAGCGCCAGGAATGCCTCGTCGGTCAGGGAAGCCGTCGAGTGTGGCGCAAAGCACGTGCTGATCAAAGGGTGATCCACGTAGGCGTCGTGCACGAGTTCGGAGCCCTTGCTGAGGCACTCGTCGGCATCCTTCGCCCACGCCGTATGAACGTCAACGACCGGCGTGCCGATGTTGGCTCGAATGTTAAATTCTATGGCCGTCTCAGCCACGATTTCCGGGAAGAAGTACTGGTCGCTGAAGCAGGTCACACCGCCAGTGAGCATTTCGGCGATCGCGAGTTCGGTTCCGTCACGTACCATCTCGGCGCTCACCCACTTTTTCTCGGCCGGCCAGATGCCGGTATTGAGCCATTCTTCCAATCGCATGTCGTCCGCGAGGCCGCGAAACAGCGTCATGGCCGCGTGCGTGTGAGCATTGACGAAACCCGGAATGAGCGCGTGCTCGCGCCGCTCCAATACCTGGCTGGGCTGATACCTGTCGTGGGCCTGCGCCGATGGCAGCAGGTCGACGATACGGCCGTCCGATATGGCGACGGCATGCTCCGTAAGGACCGCCCCGGAAGGCTCGACCGGGACGCACCAGCGCGGTGCTATCAGGGTGTCACAGTGCTTCATGGGAGAGCGCAGTATACGCACCTATGGTATGATTGCATCCTGGTTTTCGGGCCTTGTCGGGGCCGAACTTCAAGCCGATTTTTCGGCACATTCCGGCACGGAAAAAACAGCCAAGAAACCTGATTCAAATCCGGAAAAATCCCGCCGTCGGGCGCCGTTGGAAGAACGGGGCCGCGCTCGGATTGTGAGTCGGCCCAGAGATTGTGGAAGCAGAAGGTATGTCTGAAGTCGCACAGGAACTGTTGTCGGTAAGTCTCGAGGAGGAGATGAAGCAGTCCTACCTCGATTATGCGATGAGCGTGATCGTTGGCCGGGCGCTGCCGGACGTGAGGGACGGCCTCAAACCCGTGCACAGGCGGGTGCTGCACGCCATGCGCGAACTCGGCAACGATTACAACAAGCCGTACAAGAAATCCGCTCGGGTCGTGGGCGACGTCATCGGTAAGTACCACCCGCACGGCGATTCGGCGGTCTACGACACCATCGTGCGAATGGCGCAGCCGTTTTCAATGCGTTACATGCTGGTCGATGGACAGGGCAACTTCGGATCCGTCGACGGCGATGCGCCCGCGGCGATGCGATACACCGAAGTGCGCATGTCCAAAATCGCCCACGAATTGCTCGCCGATATCGACAAGGAAACGGTCGATTTCGTCGAGAATTACGACGGCTCGGAGAGCGAGCCTTCGGTCATGCCGACGCGCGTGCCGAACCTGCTCGTGAACGGCTCGTCCGGCATCGCGGTGGGTATGGCCACCAACATCCCGCCGCACAATCTGACCGAGGTCGTCAGCGCCTCCCTGGCACTCATCGACGATCCGGGCATCGAGGTGCCGGCGCTCATGGAACTGCTGCCTGGCCCCGATTTCCCGACCGGGGGCATCATCAACGGCAACCAGGGCATCTATTCGGCGTACCGGACGGGCCGCGGTCGAGTCTATATTCGCGCTCGGGTCGATATCGAGGAAATGGACAAGCGCGGACGCGAGCGCATCGTCGTCACCGAGTTGCCATACCAGGTCAACAAGGCGCGCCTGATCGAAAAAATCGCGGACCTCGTGCGTGACAAGCGCATCGAGGGGATCAGCGAGCTGCGCGACGAATCCGACAAGGACGGCATGCGCATCGCCATCGAGCTCAAGCGCGGCGAAGTCAGCGACGTCATCCTGAATAATCTCTACAAGCAGACGCCGATGCAAAGCGTCTTCGGCATCAATATGGTCGCGCTGCACGACGGCCAGCCCAAGCTCATGAACCTGAAACAGGTTCTCGAAGCCTTTCTTGCGCATCGCCGCGAAGTCGTCACGCGGCGCAGCATATTCGAGCTGCGCAAGGCGCGCGATCGTGCCCATGTCCTCGAAGGCCAGGCCGTCGCGCTCGCAAACATCGACGAGGTCATCGACCTGATCAAGAAATCGCCGTCGCCGGCAGACGCGAGGGAGCGACTCGTAGCGCGGCCATGGGCGCCGGGCAGCGTTACGGCCATGCTCGAGCGCGCCGGCGAGACGGACACGCGGCCCGACGGTCTCGAGGCCGGTTTCGGCCTCGTCGAGGGCGACTACCGGTTGTCGCCCGTGCAGGCGCAGGCGATTCTCGATCTCAGGCTGCATCGACTCACCGGGTTGGAACAAGAAAAAATAATAAATGAATACAAAGAGATATTAGAAAAAATTCAACAACTTTCTAGCATTCTGGGCGACCCCGACAACCTGCTGCGAGTGATCCGCGACGAGCTCGAGGCATTGCGCGACGCGTTCGGTGACGAGCGCCGCACGGAGATCGTGCAGGACCATTCCGACCTGAGCGTCGAGGACCTGATACCGCAGGAAGACGTTGTCGTCACGCTGTCGCACGGCGGCTACGCCAAAGCGCAGCCGATCGGCGACTACCAGGCGCAGCGCCGCGGCGGCCGTGGCCGCTCCGCAACCAAGGTCAAAGACGAGGATTTCGTCGACAAGCTGTTTATCGCGAATACCCACGACACGATCTTGTGCTTCTCGAGCCGCGGGAAAATGTACTGGCTGAAGGTGTACCAGGTGCCGCAGGCGAGTCGCGGCTCACGCGGCAAGCCAATCGTCAACCTGCTGCCGTTGGAAGCCGGCGAGCGCATCAACGCCGTTCTGCCGATCGGGAAATTCGACGAGAAGAGCTTCGTGTTCATGGCAACGAGCGGCGG
Organism: Woeseiaceae bacterium; assembly: GCA_041608415.1. Lineage (GTDB taxonomy): Bacteria > Pseudomonadota > Gammaproteobacteria > Steroidobacterales > Woeseiaceae > UBA1847. The sequence goes on along the minus strand of JBFISV010000040.1, from coordinate 1,375 downwards.
AACGGTGAAGAAAACGCCGCTCAGCCAGTTCTCGCGACCGCGCGCGAGCGGCATTATCGCCGTCGATCTCAGAAACAACGATAAGCTCGTCGACGCAGCGATTACGGACGGTGATCGCGATATTCTGCTCGTGGCCAGCTCCGGCAAGGGGATTCGCTTCCACGAGTCCGATGTGCGCCCGATGGGCCGCGGCGCGGCCGGCGTTCGGGGTATCAAGCTGGCGGGCGATCACGAGGTCATCAGCCTGTCGATCGTGGGGCAGGGGCTGGTGCTGACAGCGACCGAAAACGGCTACGGCAAGCGCACGGAGATTGCGGATTTCCCGGTTCAAGGCCGCGGCGGCCAGGGCGTTATCGCGATTCAGACGACCGAGCGCAACGGCCGGACCGTGGGTTCGTTGCAGGTGCGGGATGGCGACGAGATCATGCTGATCAGCTCGAACGGCACCCTGGTGCGAACACCGGTCGATGACATTTCGATCATGGGTCGAAACACTCAGGGCGTACGCCTGATCCGGGTCGGCTCGGGTCAGCGGCTCGTGGGCCTCGCACGTATCGAATCGATGGAAGGCGATGACTAGCCGCGTCTTTCGGAATAAGGATATTCCGAAGGCAAGGGTGCAAAACGCGGATCAAATCGTGACAATACAAAACTCCTGATCGACGCTGGCCTGTCGCCCGCCTACGCCGAAAATCGCCCATCAATACACCCTGAGGATTCCTGCGAAATGTCTCGCGTATTCAATTTCAGTGCCGGCCCGGCCGCGCTACCCGTGGAAGTTCTCGACATCATTCGCGAAGACATTCCCGACTGGCAGGGCACCGGCATGTCGGTCATGGAGGTCAGTCATCGCAGCAAGGAGTTCATCGAACTGGCCGAACGCAGCGAGGCGAACCTGCGGGAGTTGCTGGCTGTCCCGAGCGATTACAGCGTGCTGTTCGTGCAGGGCGGGGCGACGCTGCAGATGGCGATGGCGCCCCTGAACCTCGCCCACCCGGGTCAGGCGGCCGACTACGTCGTCACGGGCAGCTGGGGCAGGAAGGCGGCGGGCGAGGCCCGCAAATTCTGCACGGTGAATATCGCGGCCGATGCCTCCGACGGGAATTTCACGCATATTCCGGACGAGACTGGCTGGCAGCGCTCCGAAAATGCGGCGTACCTGCACTACACGCCGAACGAGACCATAGCGGGCGTCGAGTTTCACTTCGTTCCCGACGATCGCGCGCCGCTGGTCGCCGACATGTCCAGTACGCTGCTGTCGCGGCCGATCGACGTGAGTCGATTCGGTGCGATCTATGCCGGCGCACAGAAGAACATCGGACCGGCCGGTCTGACCGTGGTGATCGTTCGCAATGAACTGCTGGAGCGGGCACCG
>JBFISV010000039.1:0-14247 GCA_041608415.1 Woeseiaceae bacterium | reverse complement strand
GCTGGAATGACCGCGGAACGTTCACTTTTCCCACATCCGGACGATAATCGATCGATTCTGACGCCACGCCATCCATGAGACTTCGACACACATTGCTAATCCCGATTTGCCTCGTCCTGGTGGCCGGGTGCAGCCGCAAACCGCCTGCGCGCACTGTCTCCGAGTTTCTCGAAGAGCCGATGTTGCTGGAAGCCGCACTGGTTCGCTGCACGGGGAATCGCGAAGAATCGCGCTACGAAGCGGAGTGCGTCAACGTGCGCGAGGCGGTGAAAATCATCGAGGCCCGTGAAGCGCTGGAGCAGCGCGCAGAGCGCGAAGCCCAGTCACAAAGAAAACGCGAAGCCCTGCGCCGGACACAGCAGGCGGCCGCCGAAGCGCGCCGCCGGGCCGAAGAAGCCGAGCGCAAGCGCGAGGAGGCGGAATACCAGGCCCAGTTCGGTGTCGAGCCGCCCGCCGCCGACGGCCGCGAGCCCGGCGAGGTGGCCGACGCTGCCGCAAACAGTCCAATGGCCGTCATACCGGAGCCTGCCGATTTCGAACCGGCGACGGTATCCGACTTCGAGCCGCCGCCGGCTGCGGGCAGTAACGCGCCGATCGCCGAGACCGAGCCGCCGCAGGACGACGGGAATCCCCGGGATCTCGACGAGATCCGCGAGGAGTTGCGGCGGCGCAGCCAGGACGAGGGCAGCTAGCCCGAATATTCCACGAGCTGCCGCTAAGATCCGGGCTGAGCGCTCGACATCATCGAGCGCCGCTGCCGATTGCATTGCGGGCAGGGAACGTCGACTTCATTCGCTGTAAATGGCCTTGTAAACCGCGCCCCAAGTTCATGGCGTAGCCGCCCGCGATCGACGGGCTGCGCGATCCAGCCCGGTAATTTCACGTCGTGGCTCGAGTCGCCGAAATGACGGCAAAACGCTCGGGGCGACGATGCAGGAGCCTGCCGACCACCGCCTCGAGGTAAGGGTTGCGGCCACAAGCGGGGCGGTCGGGTTCCCGACTGGGCTCGGGAGTTGCGGTCTCGAGGATCAGTAATTCGGGTCGTACTGTACGTCGCTGCTTCTGGCCTCGGTATCGTCGGGGTCCGGCATGCCGAAAGTACGCACGCTGCCTTCGCGGTCTCCTACCGGGGCGTTGCCCGCGGAGGTTTCGACCTGCATACCGGGCTGCGTTGGCAAACGCCGCGTCTGCGCCGTCAGCATCTGCACGAAGGTGTTGGCAATGTCCGGGGCAATGTTCGGCGAGCTGACGAAAATGCGTTCCGGCGTCATGGCAGAGTCGCCGTAAAACGCCGCGTTCGCCTTGCGATCCATGGTGATTCCGGCGCCCTCGAGCGCGACGCCGGCGAACAGGCCGCGGCTGCGCGAATACGACACGACCTCCGCGCGCAGCTGCAGGTCGGTCGCAGCGCTCGTGTATCGTCCGACGGGGCCCGCCGCAACCGAGGCGTCCGCGCCGAGCGTCAGCTTGCCGTTGGCGATCCCGTCGACGCCCTTGCGGGTCTTGAAGACGAGAATGATGTCGGTCGACTGTGCCCCGATCTGCCAGCCCACGCTGCCGCCGGTCAGGGTGATGAAGGCCGGATTGCTCCAGGAACCGTCGTCCTGTCGCACCACGAGGATGCCCTTGCCACGGCGGGCGCCGAGGCCGAAGCCGATTTTGACGACGTTGGGTACGACGGCAACGCCATAGGCGCGCGACAACAGCGTCGGTGGAATCGTCTGCTCGGGAATACGCAAGAGCTGGTCGAGCACATCGGTTGCATCCGCGACGCGGTTCTCCTCGCGCGTGGCGGCGCTGGCAGTCGCTGTAGCAATGAGGCTTACGAAAAGGAGAGATACCGTCGCTCGTGTCAATCGCATTGTCGATTTCCGTGTATCTGTCTGAAAGACGTTGGACTAATGATACGCGAATTCGTTCCTGTACTCATATCAGGCGCGAAGCGGCGAATTTCGCACCAGGATCGGCGGTAACGGGCAATCCAGCGTGGCGCAGACGACGCGGATCATCTCCGCCTCCGCGACGCTGAGGTGCTGGTCGTGACTCGCGACGGCCGTGACGGCGCGCAATAGACGCTCGCGGCCCTTGCCGTCCAGCGCGCGCAGCGTATCCAGGCTGCGGTCGAGGATGGCAACGCTCGTGTCCGGCCGCGGCTCGGTGCGCATTGCCTCCGCCCAGTCGCCGAGGACAGCGGCGCCGGCGGCATAGGCGGCATCCCGCTCGGCGGCCGAGTCATGGCCGCGAGCCGCAACCAGCGCGAGCAGATCGACGGCCGCCCGCCTGCCGTTGCCGCGGCGCGCGTGCCGCGGCCGCCCCACGGGGTCGGCGGCCTGGCCCAGGCTGGTGACGAGGATCCGGTAGAAGCAATACTCGTAGAGGTCGATTTCGCCGTCGATTTCGATCAGGCGCCCGGCGAGTTCGACGAGGAAACCGAGTTGCGGCGCGGGCCGCAGCTTGAGGGCCGGAAAGGATATCGCCTGCAGCGGCAAGCGAAACTCGTCACCCGTCGCCGCGAGGTCCTCGTAAAAACTCCGGATCAGCCGCGTGCGCTGCGCACCGAGGCGTTCCTCGATGAGCGCGAGCTGCCGGCCGAGCGCAGCTCCGCTGCGGTCGAGGATGAGTGCGAGCGACAACAGGTAGGCAAATTCGCCGGAGTGCGCCGCATCATAAAGTTGCGGCGGTATCGCGGCCCTGAGCTGCCGCGCGTATTCGACGTGTTCAACGTCCGGATTGCCAACCGTATCGGCAATCGAGTCGGGCAATGCGATGCGTCCCCCGGAGGCGATCGCGCTCGACAGGCCGGCGATGCGGCTGTCCGCCTCCGCGTACTCGCCGCGCGGTTGCCGCGTCATCGCATCGATACGTGGATAGTCGGACTCGTCGAAACTCGGCTCCAGCGCCTTGATGCGCGCCGTCAGCGGCGGGTGCGTCGCGAACAGCCCGAACAGCCGCGAGCCGCTGCCGAACAGCATGTGACTGATTTCTTCCGGATCCGTCGCTTGCAGATAGGACGATGCGGAATACCCGCCGATTTTCTTGAGCGCGTTCGCGATACCCGTATGTTGCCGCGTGAACTGCACGGCGGAGGCATCCGCGAGGTATTCGCGCTGCCTCGATACGCCGGCCTTGATCAGGCGGGCGAAAAAAACGCCGATCGCACCGAGAACCGCGATGCCGATGCCGATAACGAGCAGCACCGGTGCGCTGCGGTCTCGCCGGCTCGAGACGATGCTCGTGTGATAGCCGCCGCGCACGATCATGCGGCCGATCAGCCCGAGCAGCAAAATACCGAACAGGACACCCATGAGACGAATGTTGAGTCTCATGTCGCCGTTCAGAATGTGGCTGAATTCGTGTGCAATGACGCCCTGCAGTTCGTCGCGGCTGAGCAATTCGAGGGCCCCGCGGGTCACCGCGATCGCCGCGTCACCCGGCGTGTGACCCGCGGCGAACGCATTGATACCGCTCTCCTCCTCGAGCACATAAATCTCGGGTACCGGCGTGCCGGATGCGATCGCCATTTCTTCCACCACGTTTCTGAGCCGGCGTCGCAGCGGGTCACCGGAATCGGCGGGAACGGGCGTGCCGCCCATTTGTTTTGCCACGCGGCCACCGCCTACCGACAAAGCCGCCGTACGAAACAGGCTTGCGCCGAAAATTACGGATGCCGTCGCGAGCGCGGTGGTGAGCAGCAGCGCCGCGCGCTCGGCGACGAAGGCGTCGACCGGATATCCCGGATCGGCCACTCTGTACAATGCGAAACCGACGATTGCCGTGACGCCGAACACGATGAGCGCGGTTGCGACGAGGTAGACGACGACTAGCCACCTGCTGGCGCGACGGGCGCGGTCCTGGGCGTCAAAAAAATTCAACGTAGCGTCGTCAGCGTCATCGACGGGTGTTCAGCAATGCATGGCCGGGCGGCTGTCAGGTAAACGACACGTCCGGGACTTCGCGCTTTTCCGGCGCTTCGATCTCGAGGAAGCTCGCGGTTTCGAAGTTGTACATCCCCGCGATGATATTGTTCGGGAAATTCTCGACGGTGTTGTTATAGGACAGCACCGAATCGTTGAACGCCTGTCGCGCGAATGCGACTTTGTTCTCGGTACTGGCGAGCTCTTCCTGGAATTGCATCATGTTCTGGTTGGCTTTCAGGTCGGGGTATGCCTCCGAAAGCGCGAACAATCGGCTCAGCACGGCGCCGAGAGCGCCTTCCGAGGCGCCGAGTTGCTTGATGGCATCCGCGTTGGCCGGGTCCGCTTTCGCGGCATTGAGGCTCGAGACGGCCGTGTTACGCGCGGAGATGACGGCTTCGAGCGTTTCCCGCTCGTGCTTCATGTAGCCTTTGACGGCCTCCACGAGATTCGGGATCAGGTCGTGGCGTCGCGTGAGCTGTACATCGATCTGGGCAAAAGAGTTGCGAACGCGGTTACGTTCGTTGACCAGGCGGTTGTACATTGCGATTGCCCAGAAGACAATGGCGGCCAGGACTGCGAGGAATATCAGGAATGAAGTCACCATCCCGCTCCGTATCCGAGAAAGACGGCGACAAGCATAACGCCCGGCCTCTCATATCTCTAGCGATTGTCTTGTTTTTGCTGCAATCGGCGCCTGCGGCCGCCGTATGGGTCGGCGATTCGCGACCGCTCATGGGTACCGAGGTCAGTGTCTACCTGTGGCACGATGACGCGAGCGAAGGGGCGCGACTCGTCGATGCGGTGTTCGTCGAAGCGGCACGCATCGACGCGCTCATGAGTACCTACAAGGATGACAGCCCCATCTCCGAGATTAATCGCCATGCGGCCGATGGGCCCGTGTTCGCGGACGTCGAGTTGTTTCAGCTCATTCAGCGGGCGCTGGATATATCCGTGCTAACGCGTGGTGCGTTCGACATCACCTTCGACAGCGTCGGCCAGCATTACGATTTTCGTGAGCGCAAACGCCCGGACGCAGCCACCTTGCAGCGCGAGCGCGAACGCATCGATTATCGGCTCGTCGAACTCGACGACGTGTCGTCGACCGTGCACTTTGTCAAGCCCGGCGTGAGGGTCAATCTGGGTGGCATCGCGAAAGGTTACGTCGTGGAGCGGTGCATCGACCTGCTGCGCCTGAACGGCGTAAGCAACGCCATCGTAACGGCCGGCGGCGATTCCCGGCTGCTGGGCGACCGCCGCGGACGGCCGTTCGTGATCGGCATCCGCGACCCTCGCAGCGAGGGCAACGTCGTTATTTCCCTGCCTCTCGAGGACGAGGCGGTTTCCACGTCGGGAGACTACGAGCGCTATTTCGACGAGGACGGAACCCGCTACCACCATATTATTCGGCCCAGCACCGGGACGCCGGCCAGCGGTGTCCAGAGCGCCACGGTGATCGGGCCCGATGCCGTCATGACGGACGCGTTGTCCACGTCCGTTTTCGTCATGGGCGTCGATCTGGGCCTGAAGCTCATCGCCGGCCTGCCGGATTACGAAGGCGTCGTAATCGACGCGGCGGGCGACGTCTATTACTCGGACGGTCTCGAACCTCCGCGCGACGGAGACGCGGAGTGATCGCAGGTCCGGGCGACGACCGTGGCGACGCCGACTTGACGTAATCTTGCGTCGCGCCGTCCGCAGGCCGCCGGAGTCGCTTTCCCGGGCATGGCCGTCGCGCCACCCGAACCCGTAAAAATCGCCGCCGCCGGGCCCCGCGGCCCCGCCGGACGGGGTTTGTGTGACGATAATCACTGCGATTCGAGCGACCGGCTGTCACCATGATGCATTGCGCGTAACGGTGGCGGGCGCCGGATTTGCGATCGCGACGGATTCGGGTCGGCACTGCACAGGGAAGGCAGAATGAACATCGGAAAAACGCTGATGATTTTCGCGCTCGCCGTACACGCGGCGGCGGTTGCGACGGCCGCGGACCTCAATGGTAAACCGGCGCCCGATTTCGCGCTGAAAAGCGCCTCCGGTGACAACCTTCGCCTGTCCGAATATCGCGGCGATGTCGTCATGATCAACTTCTGGGCTACCTGGTGCGGCCCGTGCCGCCAGGAGATGCCGTTGCTCGACGATCTCTACGCACGCTACAAACGCGTCGGCTTCAATTTGCTTGGCGTAAACATCGACGACGACTCCAACAAGGCGATGAGCATGATACGCGAACTCGGCGTGACGTTTCCCGTGTTGTTCGATTCCGACAAGGCAGTCAGCAAACTCTACGACGTCAATGCCATGCCGGTTACGGTGCTGATCGACCGTGAAGGGCAAGTCCGATTTGTTCATCACGGCTACAAATCCGGGTACGAACAGAAATACCTGGATCAGGTGCGGTCGTTGCTGCGGGAGTAGGTACGGGCGCCGCGTCATTTCGTTCGAGGGGATCGGTACCGACGACTCAGGGAGAAAGAATGTGAAGTTCGCGAATAAATCCGATTTCGTTGGCGCACTGCTGCTCATCGCCTCGATGGCAGTCCTCGCCGAGAATTCGCCGCCGGCGATCGGTGCGGCAACCGTTGCCGAGGCGAGGGGGGCTGCACAGGCCGCATCCGGGTCGCGCGACGAGTTCCGGGCGCTGGACACCGACGTGCAGGCCCTCAAGAAGGAAGTGCTTGATCTCAACCGCGACCTGTTTCTGCTCGAGGAGGAATTGCTCTTCCCGGCCAACTCGCAGGTTGCGTTTTTCGTCTCGATGGACGTCGGCGAGTATTTCGATCTCGACTCCGTGAGCCTGACCATCGACGGCAATGAAGTCGCGAACTACCTGTACACGGGTCGTGAGGTCGACGCACTGTTGCGCGGCGGAGTGCATCGTGTGCACATGGCTAACCTCAAGACCGGGGAGCACGAACTCATTGCGGTGTTTACGGGCCAGGGACCGCACGCGCGCGCCTATCGCCGCGGTGCGACCGTGAAGATCGACAAGGGCATCGGCGCCAAATATCTCGAATTGGAGATCAACGACCGGGTCAGCAAGCAGCAGCCAGAGTTCGCAATCCGGGAATGGGAGTGAGCTTTGCCGAACGCTCGCTCCATGTTCGCTACGTTCGGTATCGGCTGCGCGCTGCTGTCGATTTCCGCACCGCTGCGTGCGGCTGGCGACGCCGCCACCACCGTCGTTGAAGACGCCCACTACGGCGAGGTGCTGTTCTACTTCTACCAGGAAGACTATTTTCCGGCCATCGTTCGCCTGCTCGCGGCACGAACGCAGTCGCAGCTCGATCGCCATGCCGACGAGTCCGAACTGTTGCTCGGCGGCATGTATCTTTCGTATGGCCAGCACCAGGAAGCAGCCGCCATTTTCGACCGCCTGCTGGCGAATAATACGCAGCCCGAGATTCGCGACCGCACGTGGTTTTTTCTCGCCAAAATCTGGAAGCAGCGCGGCTATTTGCAGCAGTCGTCCGACGCATTGGATCGCATCGAAGGCGAGCTTCCGGAAAGCCTGCGCCGCGAGGCGCTGATGCTCAGGGCGCAGTTGCTCATCGACAGCGGAGACTACGACGCTGCGATCGCACTGCTCGACAACTGGGACGGAAGAACCGAGTGGGCCAGTTACGCAAAATTCAATCTCGGCGTCGCTCTGGTTCGCAGCGGACGCATCGACGCGGCGGCCCGGATGCTCGACGAACTGGGGGACATGAATCCTTTCAACGAGGAGCTGGCCTCGTTGCGCGACAAGGCCAACGTCGCGCTGGGCTATGCGCTTCTGCAGGATGGCCAGCCGTCGGCGGCGAAGCGGACGCTCAAACGCGTGCGGCTCGAAGGGCCGTTCTCCAACAAGGCGCTGCTCGGCGTGGGTTGGGCGGATGCCGAAACCGGGGCTTTCGAGCGCGCCCTGGTGCCGTGGATGGAGCTGCGTCGTCGTGACCTGCTCGATTCCGCGGTGCAGGAATCGATGCTCGCAATTCCTTACGCGCTGGCAAACCTGGATTCGATCAGTCAGGCGGCGGATCACTATTTGAACGCGATCGAGGCGTTCCACGAAGAGACTGACCGCCTCGACCGGACCATCGCGCACATCGCTTCCGGCCCTTTCTTCAGCGAATTCATCGCGGACGATCCGCTCGACAGCACCGGCTGGTATTGGCGCATGGAGGCCCTGCCGCAAGGGCCGCAGGCGCGCTACCTGCTGCACTTGCTGTCGACGCATGCGTTCCAGGAAGGCCTCAAGAACTTACGTGACCTGAGCTATGCGCATCGCAACCTCGAAAACTGGCAACGACGGATCGACGTATTCCATAGCATGCTAGAGACGCGTATCGAGGCCTACGAACATCGCCTGCCACGTGTCGAGGACGCACTCGAGCGGGCGGATCTCGACGGTATGGTGGATCGCAAGCTCGAGTTCGATGCCGTTCTCAACGGCATCGAGCAGAGCCGCGACTGGCTGGCCCTGGCCTCGGCGGCGGAATTCGAAATGTGGGGCGAAATTTCGAGTCTCGAGGCGACGCCCGCGCTCGCGGCCGACATGCCGGAGGCGGCCGAGATCCGGGCAAAAATCGCTCTGCTGAAGGGCGTACTTCAGTGGCAGCTCGAGAAGGAGTTTCGGGAACGGCTCTGGCGCATTCGCCGCGACGTCCGCCAGACCGGCGAGGCGCTGGTCGGGATGCAGCGCGCACGACGAAAAATCGATGAATCGATGCGCCGCCAGCCGGCCGAGTTTGCCGAACTGTCGGAGCGGGTTGCGGCTATCGCGCCGCGCATCGCAAACATGAAGGCGCGCCTCGAAGATCAGATGGGCGCGCAACGCAGCTATCTTCGATCGCTCGCGATCGGCCAGCTCGAGGCGCAGAAAGAGCGTCTCGCCGTGTACACCGTGCAGGCGCGCTTCGCGCTGGCGGCCATCTACGATATCGCCGCGACCGTGGGCGAGGCGGCGCCGTGAAGCGGGCACGGACCGCTCCCGTAATACTCGTCGCGATCGCAATGCTCGCGGCGCAGGCCGAGGCGGAGAAGCTCCGCAAGCAAGACACCATCGGGAGCCTGGACAACCGCCAGGTGGAGGTCCGCCGCGGCGGCGCCATCCCGAACAGCGCGGACCTTGCCCGCGACAACTACCGTGCGTTTCTGGATCTCGTGTCCGACGATCCGAATCTGCGTGCCGAGGCAATGCGCAGGCTTGGCGATCTCGAGCTCGAGGCGGTCGAAGCGCGGCAGCTTGGCGAAAACATCGATTCGCTCGGATCAGGCGGCTACGACGACGCGGTGGAGCTGTATCGGCAATTGCTTGCCGCTTATCCCGACTACCGCCGCAACGACACCGTGTTGTACCAGCTGGCGCGCGGCTACGAAATCGCCGGACAGACGGATGAGGCGCTTGCCGCACTCAGCGAGCTGGCCGGGCGCTACCCGGACACACCGATGATCGACGAAGTGCAATTCCGGCGCGGCGAGATGTTGTTCCTCAGGAAGCGCTACGACGAGGCCGAATCTGCTTACCGGGCCGTAGTGAGTGCCGGCGAGTCGTCGCGGTATTTCGAGCAGTCGCTCTACAAACTGGGCTGGGCGCGTTTCAAGCTGGCCGCGCACGACGAGAGCCTCGAGCCGTTTTTCGCGCTGCTCGATCGCAGAATCGGCGAGGTGGAGTTCGCGGACGGAGAGAACCGCCTTGAAGCGCTGAGCCGTGCCGAACGCGAGCTCGTCGAGGATACGTTTCGTGTCCTGTCGATAAGTTTTTCCTACATGGATGGCGCCGCGAGTATCGACGAATTCATGGCGGCATACGGGCAGCCCGATTACGCGCACGTCATTTACATGAATCTCGGCGATCTGTACCTGGAAAAAGACCGCTATGTGGACGCCGCCGAGGCTTACGAGGCATTCGTCGATCAGGACCCGTTGCATCCGAAAGCGCCGCTGCTGCAGGCGGAGGTCATTGAAGCCTACAAGCAAGGCGGCTTCCCGAGTCTCGTCCTCGAGGGCAAGAAAGGCTTCGTCGATCGCTACGGAATGAACGGGGAATTCTGGGTACGCAATCCGCCGGCCCAAAATGCCGCGGTAGTCGCGCATCTCAAGGCGAACCTGACGGAACTGGCGCAGCACTATCATGCGCGGGCGCAAAAGGACGGCCGGCAGAGCGACTACCGCGAAGCGGCCGACTGGTATCGTAAGTACCTCGCCTACTTTCCAGAAGACCCGGACAGCGCCAGCACCAATTTCCTGCTCGCCGAGATTCTTTTCGAAAGCGGTGACCTGGCAGTAGCGACGAGAGAATACGAGCGTACGGCGTACGGCTACGCGCTGCACGACCGCTCGGCGGAGGCAGGATACGCGGCCTTGCTCGCCTACCGGAAGCATGAACGAGCGCTCGATGGGCAGGAGCGGATCGAATGGCACCGCGCCTTCCTCGACAGCGGGCTGCGGTTTGCGAAGGCCTATCCGGAGCACCCCGAATCGGGCGCCGTGCTGACGACGGTCGCCGAAGACCTGTTCAAGCAGCGACAGTACGATCTCGCCATTGCCGTCGGCCGGGCGGTCGTCACCAAGCAACCGCCCGTGGACGTGTCGCTCGCCCGGACGGCGTGGCGCGTCATCGCACACGCTCAGTTCGATACGCTGAGTTTTGCCGACGCAGAACTCGCCTATTACGAGTTGCAAAGTCGCACGCCGGGCGACGACATGCAGGCGCGCGCCGACGTCAGGGAGCGCATCGCGTCCTCTATCTACAAGCAGGGCGAGATCGCACGCGACGCCGGCGACCTCGAGACGGCCGTCACGCACTTCACACGCATCGCCAGCGTCGTGCCGGAGTCCGGCATCCGGCAAACGGCCGAATACGATGCGGCCGCGGCCCTGATCAACCTCGAAGCCTGGGATCGTGCTTCGGGGCTGCTCGAGAAATTCCGCGGCGACTATCCGGACAGCGAGTTTTCCGACGACGTCACACAAAAGCTCGCCGTCAGCTACGTGAAATCGGGCCGAGACGTCGATGCGGCACGCGAGTTCGAGCGCATCGCCGCGGCGAGCGGCAACACCGAGTCCGTGCGGCGCGAGGCGCTGTGGACGGCGTCCGCGCTGTACGAGGCGTCCGGGCTCATGGCCGACGAGCAGCGGGTGCTAGAAGCCGTTGTCGCGCGCTATCCGGAACCGCTTGCCGAGTCCATCGAGGCGCGGTATCGCTTGCTCCGGATTGCCGAGGCGACGGGCAGCCACGAGTTGCGCGAGCGGCGCCTGCGCGAGATCGTGCAGGCGGACAGTCTGGCAGGCCCGCAACGCAGCGATCGGACGCGCTACCTCGCGGCAACGGCGTCGCTGGAGCTCGCGGAGCCCGTGCGCGAACGCTTCGAACGCTTGCGATTGATACAGCCGCTCGACGACAGCATACGGCACAAGCGACAGCTCATGGAGGAGGTCATCAAGGCGTACACGCGCGCGGCCGAATACGGCGTCGCGGCGGTGACGACGGCAGCGACATACAGACTTGCCGAGGTATATCAGAATTTCAGCGCCGATCTCATGGCGTCCGAACGGCCACCGGACCTCGACGAACTCGCGCTCGAGCAATACGAACTGCTGCTCGAAGAGCAGACTTTCCCGATCGAGGAAAAGGCGATCGATCTCTACAAGGCCAACACGGATCGTGCCGCGGACGGCGTGTACGACGAATGGGTCGAAAAAAGTTTCGCGCGGCTCGCGGAGCTGATGCCGGCCCGGTACGCGAAGATGGAACGCAGCGAAGATGTCGTTACAGTCCTCTTTTAATCGCGCCTGCGTTTCCGGCCGCGCGCTGATTCCCCTCGGCATGCTGCTGCTCGGCGGCTGCGTGTCGACGGGAGCGCCCCCGGAGCGGCCGGGGGCCGCTGGCGCCGGCGCGTCCGCGACCGAGGTGCCGGCGCGGGTGCAGGCCCTGTTCGATCAGGCGGCGGCGTCCCTCGCGGCCGGCGATTTCGTCGAGGCCGAACTTCGTTTCGAGCAATTCCTGCTGCAGTACCCGAACTACCCCGGCGCGTACGTGAATCTTGCGCTCGTCTATGCGAACGGCAGCGCCGACAAGGCAATGCACGCGGCGCTGGACTCGGCGCTGGCGATCGATCCCGATTTCGCACCGGCGCTGAATCAGCTCGGTTTGCTGCATCGCCGCCACGGCCGCTTCCTGGAAGCGGAAGCCGCTTATCTGAAGGCGATCACAGTCTCACCCGAGTATGCCCTGGCACACTACAACCTGGGCGTACTCAACGAGCTGTACTTGCAGCGCCTCGATGCCGCCCTGGAACATTTCGAACGATACCAGGAACTTGCCGGCAACGATCGGCAGGTTGAGAAATGGATAGCGGACCTGAAGCGTCGCGTGGCGGCCGACCGGCGCGCGGCGAAGCTGGCGGACGGACAGTCATGAGTAGCACGCGTGAAAGGATGCCCGGTGCACGGTGGATTTTGGTCGCGTTACTCCTGCCGTTTGCCGTCTTTGCCGATGACGCATTGGATGCCGCCGGCGGGCAAGCCTCCCGAATTGCCGACGCCACGGATGCCGCGACTGAAGGCCGCGCCGTCGATGCCGAGCGCACGGCGATCGAACCGGGCGTCTCTGCAGACACGCTCGCGGCTGCTGCAGCACGCAGCCAGCGGGACAGCCAGGTGATGGATCGCATGGAACTCGAGCGCTCCGAGATCACCGGCAATCAGGAGCTGCCGAAGGTTCTTTATATCGTACCCTGGCGCAAAGCCGAACCCAGCGACCTGATGGGCAGACCCGTAAACACGTTGCTGGACGAAGTCCTGGCGCCGATCGACCGGGAAGAATTTGTGCGAGCCGTGGGCTATTACGAAGATTTGTACGACGATGACGATGAGTAGGACCGACTGAGTATCACAGGAGCAATAAGATGAGCACTATCGTGCGTTTTTTCCAGGAGGGCGGTGCATTCATGTACCCGATCCTGTTCGTGTTCGCGTTCGGTGTCGCAATCGCGATTGAACGCTGGATGTATTTGACGTTCTCGGGAGTCAGCAATCGCTCGCTGTGGAAGAAGATCGTGCCCTTTCTCAAGGCGGGAAAATTCCAGGAAGCGGCGGCGCATACCGCGAAATCGAAAGCCGCCATCGGTTCGATCCTGACTTACGGACTGTATCGGGTAAAAAGCGCCCGGCGCCGTGACGATATCGAAAAAGCGATGGAAGAGAGCATGATGGAAGTGCTGCCGCGCCTCGAAAAGCGCACGCACTACCTGGCAACGCTCGCCAACATCGCGACGCTGCTCGGCCTGCTGGGAACGATCATCGGACTGATTCGAGCGTTTACCGCGGTATCGAACGCCAATCCGGCGGACAAGGCGGACCTGTTGTCGGCCAGTATTTCGGTTGCCATGAACACGACGGCGTTCGGGCTGATGGTCGCGATACCGCTACTGCTGCTGCACGCGGTCCTGCAGACGAAGACCAACCAGCTCGTCGACAGCCTCGAGATGGCGAGCGTCAAGTTTCTGAACGCCGTGACGGAGCGTTCTCTCGGCGCCGCCGGAGCCTGACAATGTATCGTCGCCAAATGCGTGGCCGTCACCATAACCACGACACGGCCGAGCTCAACATCACGGCATTCATGAACCTGATGGTCATCCTGGTTCCGTTCCTGCTGATCACCGCGGTGTTCTCGCGCCTCGCGATTCTGGAGCTCAATTTGCCGGGCTCGTCCGATGAGCCCGCGGATCCGCAGCAACAGGCGTTTCAGCTCGAGGTCATCGTACGAAAAGACCGCATCGAAATCGGCGACAGAAATCAGGGCCTCATCGGCGTCTTCCCGAATTCCGAGGACGGGAACTACGACTACGCGGCCCTCAGCGACAAGCTAGCGGAAATCAAGCAGCGTTACCCGTCGAAAACGGATGCATCGATCCTGCTCGAATCCGACATCGCCTACGACACACTCGTCCAGGTCATGGACCGGGTGCGCATCGAGGAGGCGATCGACGAGGCGGCGATCGTCCGCAACGACCTGTTCCCGGACATCTCGATCGGCGACGCGCCGTCGCCTGCCGGGGGAGCCTAGAACATGCTCAAGTCCGCTCGCGCCAAACGCATGAAGAAGCACCATGCGCGCAACAGGCAGAGCACCACGCTCAATCTCGTGTCGCTCATGGATATCTTCACCATTCTCGTATTTTTCCTGCTGGTCAACTCCGCCGACGTGGAAACCCTGCCGAACACGAAGGACCTGCAGCTGCCCGAATCGATTGCCGAGGAGAAGGCGAAGGAAACGGTCGTCGTTCTGATCGGCGAGCAGGACATCATCGTGCAGGGCAGACCGGTCGCGAAGGTCGTCGACGTCATG
>JBFISV010000038.1:0-14559 GCA_041608415.1 Woeseiaceae bacterium | reverse complement strand
GTGGAGGCGCGCGTCATGCAGGCGCTCGCCGAAGTCGCCGAGCACGGCGTCACCGCCGCGGAGCTCGCCAAGGCGCGCAACATCGTGCTGGCGGACTTCTGGCGCGAGATTGCGACGATCGACGGCAAGGCGCGGGCGCTCGGCGAGTTCGAGGTGTTTCACGGCAGCTATGAGCGGCTATTCGACCTGCCGGCCGATATCGAGAGCATCGACAACGAACGGATACGCGCGGTGGCGGCGAGCGTGTTCAGGCCCGCCAACGCGACGATCGGCGTGCTCAAGCCCGGGCCCGTGGAGCCCGGCTCATGAACGCCGTCCGGGCCGTACTCGCGGCCGCCGCGCTGTCCCTCGGCGGGCCCGCCTGGGCCGCGGGCGTGACGCTGCCGCCCGCCGAGCGGCTCGTGCTCGACAACGGCACCGTCGTGATCCTGAGCGAAAACCGGGAAGTGCCGCTTATCGGGGTGCAGGCGATTCTCAGGGGGGGCAGCATCGCCGACCCGCCGGGCAAGAGCGGCCTGGCCCGGTTGTTTGCGTCGCTGATCGAAAAAGGCGCCGGCGAATGCGATGCCGCGGCTTTCGCCGAGGCCATCGATTCCGTCGGGGGCCGGCTTTCGGCGGCGGCCGGCCTCGAGGACATCACGATTTCGGGCGATTTCCTCGCGCGCGATGCGGACCTCGCGATCGAACTGCTGGCCGACATGCTGCGCCGTCCCAAACTCGAGCGCGCGGAGCTTTCGAAGCTTACTGATCGCGCGATCAACCTGATTCTCGCCGCGAAGGATTCCGATCCGGGACAGCTGATGCCCGTGTACGCGAGCGCGTTCCTGTTCGGCGAACACGCCTATGCCCGGCCCGTCGACGGCAGCGAGGCGTCACTCGCGACAATCACGCACCGCGACGTCCTGCGCTTTTACGAGCAGCAGGTCGGCGGCGACCGGCTGGTCGTTTCCGTTTCCGGCTTTTTCGAGCCGGCCGAGATGCGCACACGCCTGACCGAGGCGTTTGCCGACTGGCGGGCGGCCGCAGAGCCTCTTGCCGAGGTGCCTGCCGCGGACAAGGAAAGCGGTCGGCGGGTGCTGCTCATCGACAAGCCCGGGGCCACGCAAACCTATTTCTGGATCGGCAACGTTGCGGTGGCGCGCGACTACGAGCGGCGCGCGGACCTCGACATCGCCAACACGGTTTTCGGCGGGCGCTTTACATCGATGCTGAACACGGCGCTGCGCATCGATTCGGGCCTGACCTACGGGGCCCGCTCACGGCTCACGCGCCCGTCGCGGCCGGGCTCGGTCGGCATCGTTTCGTACACGCGCACCGACGCGACGGCCGAGGCGATCGACATGGCGCTCGGCGTACTTTCGAGACTGCGCGACTTCGGCATCGACGCCGCGACGATCGCGTCGGCGCAAAACTACGTGCTCGGCCAGTTTCCGACGCGTCTCGAAACGGCGACCCAGCTCGCGGCCCAGTTCGCCGTGCTCGAGGCCTACGGACTCGATCGCAATTACGTCGACGCCTACGGCGCACGGATCGCCGAGGCCGGCGTCGATTCCGTGGCCGCGGTCATCGCCGATGTCTACCCGCCCCCGGACGATCTCGTGTTCGTGCTGCTCGGCGATGGCGAGCAGATCCGCGAGGCGATAGCAAAGTACGGCGCGGTGACCGAGATGTCGATTACGGATCCCCATTTCCAGCCGCCGTAAGCGGCACGCCGGCCCGCGCGACCACGTACGACCGCCGGTACGCCGGATTGACGATGCATGGATGGCCAACGCAGGCGCGGATAGCGTGCGATTCCCTGCGACAGCCTGCCGATCTTTTGCCGATTACTTGCCGATTACTTGCCGATCATTTGCCGATCATTTGCCGATGCAAAACGATGAGAAAATCTCGCCGAGCAGGTCGTCGGACGTCACCGCGCCCGTAATCTGGCCCAGCTCAAGCTGGGCGAGGCGCAATTCCTCGGCGAGCAGCTCGCCGGCACGCGTCTTTTCGAGCGCCGCCCGGCCCGCCGCAAAATGCCGCGCCGCGCGCCCGAGCGCGTCCACGTGCCTTTGCCGCGCCGTGAATGCGCCCTCGCCGAGGTCGCGGTAGCCCGCGAGTTCGCGTATGCGCTCACGTAGCGCATCGATGCCGGCGCCGGTTTTTGCCGACAGGGCCAATGCGTTGCCGCCGTCCGGCGCATCCGGGGCCACGAGATCGATCTTGTTGCGCACGACGACGACGGGTACCCCGTCGGGCACGCTCGCGGACATCTCGCCCGCATCGTCCTCGCTCGCGTCCTGGATCCAGAGCACGGCATCGGCCGTTGCCATTGCATCGTGCGCGCGCCGGATGCCCTCGCGTTCGATGACGTCGGGATTGTCGCGCACGCCGGCCGTATCGACGAGTTCGACGGCCAGCCCGTCGATGTTGATTTGCTCGCGCAGGATGTCGCGGGTCGTACCCGCGATTTCGGTCACGATCGCCGTGTCTTCGCCGCTGAGCCTGTTCATGAGGCTCGACTTGCCCGCGTTCGGCTTGCCGACGATGACGACTCTGAAACCGTCCCTGAGCACGCGGCCGACTTTCGCGCTGGCCAGCAGGGCCTCGAACGCGCCGGCGCAGTCTTCGAGGCGGCCGGTGAGCGCATCGTCCGAGAGGAAATCGATTTCCTCCTCGGGGAAATCGATCGCCGCCTCGACGTGAACGCGCAGCTTCGTGAGTTTCGCGGCCAGCTCGCCCACGGACGCCGAGAATTCGCCGCACAGCGAACGCAGCGCGGCTCTCGATGCCTGTGCCGTACCCGATGCGATGAGGTCGGCGATCGCCTCGGCCTGTGCGAGATCGAGCTTGTCGTTCAGGAACGCGCGTTTCGAAAACTCGCCCGGTTCCGCCCGCCTCGCGCCCAGGCTCACGGCCGCATCCACGAGCATGGCCATGACCGTCGGTCCGCCGTGCCCGTGGAGTTCGAGGACAGGCTCGCCCGTGAACGAGTGCGGCGCGGCGAAATACAGCGCGAGGCCGCGATCGATCGCCTCGCCGTTGACACCGACGAAGGTCTTTAGCGTCGCAACCCTCGGCTCGGGTAGACTGCCGAGCAGGCCGCAAGCGATTTCCGCCGCCGCCTCGCCGGAGATACGCACGATGCCGACGCCGCCGATCCCCGGCGGCGTGGCGATGGAAACAATCGTGTCGCTTTGTCCGGTCACGACATCAATGAGACCACAGGTAGACCTGACATGCAGAGTCGAAAAATCACTTTTGCGAACGACGACGGGACGGTGTTGTCCGGGCTGCTCGATCTTCCGGCTGCCGCGCCACATGCGTATGCGCTGTTCGCGCATTGTTTTACGTGTTCGAAAAACCTCAAGGCGGCGACCAATATCAGTCGTTCCCTGACCGATGCGGGCATCGCCGTGCTGCGCTTCGACTTCACCGGGCTCGGCCAAAGCGAAGGAGAGTTCGCCGAGACGAATTTCTCCTCTAACGTTTCGGACCTGCTCGCGGCCGCGCGTTATCTCGAGGATCAGCACCAACCGGCAGCAATCCTCGTCGGTCATTCGCTGGGAGGAACCGCCGTCCTGCAGGCCGCGCCGGAACTGTCATCCGTCGCCGCCGTTGCGACGATCGGCTCGCCCGCCGATCCCGCTCACGTCGAGCACCTGCTCGCGGGCGCGCGCGCGGACATCGAGGATCGCGGCCAGGCCGAGGTACGGCTCGGCGGACGCCCGTTTACGATCAGGCGGCAATTTCTCAAGGACCTCGAGAAACACGACCTGCCCGCGGCGATCGCGTCGCTCAGAAAGGCGCTGTTGATCATGCATGCGCCGCTCGACGACGTCGTCGGTATCGACAATGCGAGCCGGCTGTTTCAGGCCGCGAAACACCCGAAAAGTTTCGTGAGCCTCGACCGCGCGGACCATCTCCTGAGCCGCGAGCGCGATTCGCGTTACGCGGGCCGGGTGCTCGCCAACTGGGCTTCGCTTTACCTGCCGGCGGCCGATGCTCCGCCGCCGCTCCGGGGCGAGGCCGGCGCGGTCGTCGCGCGCACGTCAACAGGCGGCTTCAAAACCGATGTCGTCGCGGGAGACCACCGGCTCGTGGCGGACGAGCCCGCGTCCGTCGGCGGCAGTAACCTCGGCCCGACCCCCTACGATCTGTTGTCGGCGGCGCTCGCAACCTGCACGACGATGACGCTGCGCATGTATGCGGAGCACAAGGGTCTGAAACTCGATTCGGCGACGGCCAAGGTCAGCCACGGCCGGGTCCATGCCGACGACTGTGAGGACTGTGACACCGGCCAGGGCAAGATCGACGAGTTTCAGCGTGAACTCGAATTCGATGGCGAACTCTCGGCCGTCGAGCGGAAACGCCTGCTCGAAATCGCCGACCGCTGCCCGGTGCATCGAACGCTCGAAAACGAGATCAAGGTCCGCACGCAACTCAAGGGCTGACCCGCGAGCCTGGCCTGGCGGCCGATTTCGGGCTGACTGTCGGAGCCGATTAAGGCCGGGCCTGGGCCGGATCTGACGCTGGCCCGATTTAATCGCCTTTCGGCTTTTTCTTTTTACCGGTCTTCTTCGCGCTGGCCTCGGCGTGCACGACCTTGTTGATCTTCCACTGCTGGGCAATCGACAGCAGCGTGTTGGTGACCCAGTAGAGCACGAGGCCCGACGGGAAGAACGCGAAGAACACCGTGAACATGATCGGCATGATCTGCATGACCTTCGCCTGCACGGGATCCGCGGGCGCCGGGTTCAGCTTCTGCTGCACGAGCATGGCCGCGCCCATGATCAGGGGCAGGATGAAGTACGGATCGCGAGACGACAGGTCGGAGATCCACAGCGCGAACGGCGCCTGCCGCATTTCGACCGACTCCACGAGTACCCAGTAGAACGCGAGGAAAAACGGCATCTGCACGAGAATCGGCAGGCAACCCGCGGCCGGGTTGATTTTTTCGCGCTTGTAAAGTTCCATCATCGCCTGCGACAGCGCCTGGCGATCGTCCTTGTAGCGATCCTGGAGCGCCTTCATGCGCGGCTGGATCTCGCGCATCTTCGCCATCGAGCGGCCCGACGCCTCGGTCAGCTTATAGAACGCGAGCTTGATCAGTATCGTCACGGCGATAATCGACCAGCCCCAGTTGCCGACGTACTTGTGAACCCATGCAAGCAGCCAGAACATGGGCTGAGAGAGGATCGTGAGCCAGCCGTAGTCGACGCTGAGCTTGAGCCTCGGGTGCAGCTCCTCGAGCTGCGACTGCATTTTCGGGCCGATGAACAGGCTGCGCTCGAAGCTCGCCGCCTTCCCGGCCGGCACGGTCTGCGGCGCGCCGATGACGCTCGCAGTCAGTCGGTTGCCGTCGACCCGGACCTGGAAAATGTTGGTCGACCCGGACGTCGGGACGATCGCGCTGAGGAAATGATGTTGAATCGAGGCAAACCAGCCGTTCGCCGACGTGACATTCACGGGACCGTCTTCGAGGAGGTCGTCACGCTTGAGTTTCTCGGCCTTGTCGCCGTCGAACAGCAGCGCGCCGTCGAACGAGAAGCTCTCGACGTCGAACATCGAGCGCTCCATCTCCTGCGAGCGCATCAGCAGTTGCGTTACCTGGTCGCCGCGCCAGGCGGTATCGCTGCCATTCGTTACGCGTTGTTCGAGATCCACGCGGTAGGCTCCACGGCGGAAGCGGAAGCGTTTTTCGAACGTGACGCCGGCATCGTTCGTGAACGTGAGCGGCACGACGAGCTCGTCGTCCGAACCCAGCACGTACTCGCGCCGCGGCGACTCGAACAGCGTGCCGGGACCCGGCGCTTTTGACGCCGCGTCCTTGCTCCTGAGCCAGCTTCGGACCTGCCCGAAATTTCCGGGGCTCGGATCGAACAGCATCACCTTGAGGTTCGGCTCGTCCTTGTGGATCGGGTATTTGAGCATTCTCGCGAGCAGGATCGTGCCGCCGCGCGTGCTGATCGTGAACTCGGAGACGTCGGTCAGGACCGTGATTTCCTCGTCGGATCTTCCGGGCTGCTCGAGCGGCTCGGCGGCGGCCTCGGCAGCGGCGCCAGGCGTCAGCGTATCGACGGACGGCAGCTCCGTATCGCCGTCTCCGATCGCGGACAATGCGTCGGGTGGCGCCGCGCCGTCGTCGTCGGCAGCCGGGGCCTCGCCCTCGCTCGTCACGGGCGCAACGGGCGGCGGCGCATAGTCCTGCATCCACGTCTGCCAGGTCAGGTAAGCGAGTACCAGGAACAAGCCCCAGATGATCAGTCGCTGATTGTCCATGCCCTCATTTCCCGCCCGCGCCGCGCTGCCGGCAGGCTTGCCAATGTTTTTCCAGGCTCTCGAAGAGTTCCCGCCCGGCCGCGTCGGCCGCGATCGGCTTGCTCATTACGACGATGTCGAGACCGGCAAGCCCCAGCTGGTGTCGGCGGAACGATTCCCGCACGATGCGTTTTATTCTGTTGCGTCCGACGGCTTTTTTGCAGTTTTTCTTGGAAATCGCAAGGCCGAGTCTCGCCAGCCCGAGGCCGTTCCTGCGGCACAGTACGGTAAACCAATTGTCCTGACTTCGCGAGGCACGCTCGAACACCCGGGAAAATGCCGCGGCATCGAGCAGCCGGTTGTCTTTCGAAAACCGCTGCGTCGGATTGAATTCCAAATCGTATAGGGGCGTGCCGTCGCGACGAGGGCGCGCGATTAAGGCGTCAGTTTCGCGCGGCCCTTCGCGCGGCGGCGCTTCAGGATGAGGCGGCCGGCCTTGGTGGCCATGCGGGCGCGAAACCCGTGCGTCCGGGCGCGCTTGAGCTTGCTGGGCTGATAGGTGCGTTTCATGTGCCTGGTTCCTTGTTTGGGCGACGGCCGACCGGCACGGCTCCCACGGAAGGGCGGCAAGGGTACGCGGGCGTTTCTTGAGTGTCAATAGAACCCCGGGCCGGCGCGAATCGACGTGAATTCCGGGCCCTGGCAGGCGCTGTGGCAGCGCCCTGAAAAGCGGTATAGACTGCCCGATCTTCACCGTCTCAATTACCGCTATCGGTTTGTTCTGGGGACTCCGTTGCCGGCTGAAACAACGCTATGGAATCGATGCATTCGCGACCTCAAAGCGGAGCTGCCGGAGCAACAGTTCAATACCTGGATACGCCCCCTGCAGGCCGTTGAAGACGGCGGGCAGCTCACGCTGTTTGCGCCGAATCGCTTCGTCGTCGACTGGCTGCAGGAACATTACATCGAACGCATTCTCGAGATCGTCGACGGCTCCGGCGGCGATACCGAAGTCGTCGTCGCGGTAGGGTCCCGCCAGAAATCTTCCGGCGCGAGCACCACACAGCCGCGTCGCGTCGCGTTCGGCAACAGCGCACCGTCGTTGGCGTCGCGGCTGAGCCCGAGCTTCACGTTTGCAAACTTCGTCGAAGGCAAGAGCAACCAGCTCGCCCGCGCTGCCGCGAGCCAGGTCGGGGCAAACCCCGGTACCTCGTACAACCCGCTGTTCATATACGGCGGCGTCGGTCTCGGCAAGACACATCTCATGCACGCGGTCGGCAACATAATCGTCGCGGCCAAGCCCTCGGCGCGCGTTGCCTACGTGCATTCGGAGCGTTTCGTGGGCGATATGGTCAAAGGCCTGCAACACAACACGATCTCGGACTTCAAGCGATCTTACCGGTCCCTGGACGCGCTGCTCATTGACGACATCCAGTTTTTTGCTGGTAAAGAACGCTCCCAGGAGGAGTTTTTCCACACCTTCAACGCCCTGCTCGAGGGCCAGCGGCAGATTGTGCTGACCTGCGACCGCTATCCGAAGGAGGTGAACGGGCTCGAGGAGCGCCTGAAGTCGCGCTTCGGCTGGGGCCTGACCGTCTGCATCGAGCCGCCCGAACTCGAGACGTCTGTCGCGATTCTCATGAGCAAGGCCGCCGGCGAACAGTGCGAGCTGCCCGAGGAAGTCGCGTTTTTCATCGCCAAGCGGATCCGCTCCAACGTTCGCGAACTCGAAGGTGCGCTGCGCCGCGTCATCGCCAATTCGCGCTTCACGGGCAGGCCCATCAATCTCGACTTTGCGAAGGAAGCATTGCGTGACCTGCTCGCGTTGCAGGACCGGCTCGTTTCGATCGAAAACATCCAAAAAACGGTAGCCGACTACTTCAAGATTCGCGTTGCCGACCTGTTGTCCAAGAAGCGCAGCCGCTCGATTGCGCGCCCTCGCCAGATTGCGATGGCGCTCGCAAAGGAACTCACGAAT
The DNA here is from genome assembly GCA_041608415.1 of Woeseiaceae bacterium. Taxonomy (GTDB): domain Bacteria; phylum Pseudomonadota; class Gammaproteobacteria; order Steroidobacterales; family Woeseiaceae; genus UBA1847. Next base: position 6,338 of record JBFISV010000038.1, on the reverse strand, counting down.
CATTCGCTGCCGGAGATCGGCGATGCTTTCGGTGGTCGTGATCACACCACGGTGTTGCACGGCTGCCGGCGCATCGATGCGCTGCGCGAAACGGAAAAGCGCATTGCCGACGATTATTTGAATTTGTTGAGAACTTTGACAGGATAGTGTGCATAACTCGTGGAAAACTACGGCAGCGTAAATTATCCACAGGCCGTGCACAGGCGAGGGGCCGGTTAAACAGTCGTTTTCTTTGCGGACTTTTCCCAATAAGTAACTGATTATAAAGTTTTTATTGAAGTTATACACAATGCGTAGCATTGCTAATAACTATAATAAATAGAGTATTTCCAATATTTACTAACAGGTGGAACCTATGAAATTGAGCGCGGCGAAAGATGTGCTCCTGAAACCTCTGCAAGCGGTCATCGGGGTGGTCGAGCGACGGCAGACGATGCCGATTCTCTCGAACGTCCTGCTCGTGGCGCGGGACGGACAGTTATCGGTCACGGCAACGGACCTCGAGGTAGAGCTCGTCGCAACGGCGGCCGTCGACGTCCAAACAGGCGGCGAAATCACCGTGTCAGGGCGCAAGTTGCTCGATATCTGCAAGGCCTTGCCCGAGGGATCGGACATCGCGATCCAGGTGAGCGGCGAAAAACTCGGCGTTCGTGCGGGTCGCAGCAAGTTTTCGCTCATGACGTTGCCGGCGGCGGAATTTCCGACGATCGACGATATCAATGCCGGGCAGTCCATCAATGTGTCGCAGGAAATACTGGGGCGCTTGATCGAAAAGACGCATTTCTCGATGGCGCAGCAGGACGTGCGTTATTACCTCAACGGCATGTTGTTGGAGACGGGCGGCAAGTACCTGCGAGCCGTGGCGACGGACGGTCACCGGCTGGCGTTGTGCCAGGCGGAACTCGACGGTGCCAAGGCCGGGGAGCAGCAGGTCATCGTGCCGCGCAAGGGGGTGCTGGAATTGCAGCGTCTCATGAGCGGTAACGGTGATCTCGAGATCGAGCTCGGGGCGAATCACGTTCGTATCCAGTTAGAGGGAATTCGCTTCACTTCGAAGCTGATAGATGGTCGTTTCCCGGAGTACGAACGCGTCATCCCGAGCGAATCGAGCAATCAACTGAAAGCCGGGAAGGAAACCCTGCGCAGCGCATTGCAGCGGACGGCGATCCTGTCAAACGAGAAATATCGGGGCATTCGCCTGGTGATTCGCGACAGCGGCGTCGTGCTGCAGGCGCACAATCCGGAGCAGGAAGAGGCGGAGGAAGAGGTCGAGGTCGAGTACAGCGGCGACGACATAGAGATCGGCTTCAACGTCAATTACCTGCTCGATGCGATCGGCGCCGTGGAGGGCGACGAAATCACGCTGTCGGTGGTTGACAGCAACTCGAGCTGTCTGGTGCGCGAGCCGGGTAACGATGACGCGAAATTCGTCGTGATGCCCATGCGCCTTTAGAGGCGGCGGGTAAGCCCCGAGGTGACGATCGAGCTGTTTCGCGCAGAGAATTTCCGCTGTCTCGAGCACGTAGAGTTCGAAGCAGACCCGCAATACAACCTGGTATACGGTGCCAACGCGTCCGGCAAGACGAGCCTGCTGGAGGCGTTGGCGTATCTGGGGCGCGGCAAATCCTTCCGGGGTGCGCCCGTGAGTGCGCTGCTGCGGCATGGCGCCGCGGAATTCGTGTTATTCGGCAAAGCGAGACGCGGCGAAGGGCTCGCGAGCCTCGGCGTTCGCAACGGTCCGGATGGCCTCGAAGTGCGTATCGACGGGCGCAACGCACCGGGCAGCGCGGCGCTGGCCGGATTGCTGCCACTGCAGATTATCGACCCGGACGTGCATGAGCTTGTGGCCGGGGGGCCGGAAGACCGGCGGCGCTACCTGGACTGGGTCGCGTTTCACGTGGAACACGGTTTCCTCGGGGACTGGCGGCGCTTCCGCCGGGCGCTGCGGCAGCGCAATGCGGCGCTCAAGGCGGGCGGGCGGGGGCTGTCGGCATGGGACGCCGAATTCGTCGAACTCGGTGTGAAAATCGATGCGGCGCGGCGCTCGGTGCTCGCGCAGTGCGCGCCGCGCCTCGCGACGCAGGGCGAGGCGCTGCTTGGCCGCGCCGTGGACTGCGAGTACGCCGGGGGGTGGAACGACGGGCTCGGCCTCGATGCGGCGCTGGCCGCTTCACGGGAGCGCGACCTCGCGGCCGGCAGCACGCAGGCTGGACCGCACAGGGCGGACATTCGGCTGCGTTTCGACGAACGCCAGGCGCGGCGGTTCGTTTCGCGCGGCCAGCAGAAGCTGCTGTCCTGCGCAATGATCCTGGCCGCGACCGAGGTCGCGCAGGCGGGCATCGAGCAGCCGATGCTGCTGCTGCTCGACGACCCGGCCGCGGAACTCGACCGGGACGCGCTGGGGCGGCTCATGCAACAGGTGTTTTCACTGGGATGCCAGCTCGTGGCGACGAGCCTGGATCGCGACACGCTGGAGTTCCCGCAGGCAGCGGCGATGTTCCACGTGGAACACGGCGTCCTGACGCCCCGGGCATAGTCGCGGAGCGCTTTCGGCCAGAAAGTTTCCGTTTCGTTAAATAAAAGCCTGAAACCCTTATAAATAAAGGCGTTTAGGGTCCTTTCGCGTGCCCGGATTTGCTACAATGCGTCGGTTATCCCGCGAGTGAACTGCATGGCCGACCAGACAGAATATACTTCCAGTAATATCAAGGTGTTAAAGGGCCTCGAGGCGGTCCGGAAACGCCCGGGAATGTACATCGGCGATACCGACGACGGCACCGGGCTGCACCACATGGTGTTCGAAGTCGTCGACAACTCGATCGACGAAACGCTCGCCGGCCATTGCAGCCTCATCACGGTCACGATACACGCGGACGAATCCGTCACGATCAGCGACGACGGACGCGGCATACCGGTCGACATGCACCCGGACGAGGGGCGCTCCGCGGCGGAGGTCATCATGACCGTCCTGCACGCCGGCGGAAAATTCGACGACAACTCCTACAAGGTCTCCGGCGGGCTCCACGGCGTGGGCGTGTCGGTCGTCAATGCGCTGTCCGAGCAACTGACGCTCACGATCCACAGGGACGGCAAGACGCACCAGCAGGAGTATCGCTACGGCGAGCCGCTCGCGCCGCTCGCCGTCGTGGCCGACACGGACCGTACCGGCACGACCATACGTTTCAAGCCCAGCGAGAAGACGTTCACGAATATCGCGTTTCACTACGACATTCTCGCCGGCCGTTTGCGCGAACTGTCGTTCCTGAACTCGGGCGTGCGCATTCGTCTCGTCGACGAACGCAACGAGCGCGAGGACGTATTCCAGTACGAGGGCGGTATCGGCGCTTTCGTCGAGCATTTGAACCGCAACAAGACGCCGATTCACGGCACCGTGTTCTATCTTTCGGAGACGCGCGACGACGTCGGCGTCGAGGCCGCGCTGCAATGGAACGACGGCTACCAGGAGAATATGTTCTGCTACACGAACAACATTCCGCAGCGCGACGGCGGCACGCACCTGGCGGGCTTCCGTTCTGCGCTGACGCGCACGCTCAACAGCTACATCGAAAAAGAACTCTCGGCGAAGAAGGATAAGTTCACGCCGTCGGGCGACGATGCGCGCGAGGGCCTCACGGCGGTGCTGTCCGTCAAGGTGCCGGACCCGAAGTTCTCGTCGCAGACAAAAGAAAAACTCGTGTCCTCGGAAATCAAGGGCATTGTCGAGAGCGCCATGGCGGGCCGGCTGGAGGAATTCCTGCTCGAACATCCGGCCGAAGCGAAGGCGATCGTCTCGAAGATCGTCGACGCGGCGCGGGCGCGCGAAGCCGCGCGTAAAGCGCGCGAGATGACGCGCCGCAAAGGCGCGCTCGATGTCGCCGGCCTGCCCGGAAAGCTCGCGGATTGCCAGGAAAAGGATCCCGCGCTGTCGGAACTGTTTCTCGTCGAGGGTGACTCCGCCGGCGGCTCCGCGAAGCAGGGGCGGGACCGGCGAACGCAGGCAATCCTTCCGCTCAAGGGCAAAATTCTCAACGTCGAGAAGGCGCGTTTCGACAAGATGCTGTCGTCCGTCGAGGTCGGCACGCTGATCACCGCACTCGGCTGTGGCATAGGCCGCGACGACTTCGACGCCGACAAGCTGCGTTACCACCGCATCATCATCATGACCGACGCCGACGTCGACGGCTCGCACATCCGCACGCTGTTGTTGACGTTTTTCTATCGTCAAATGCCGGAACTCATCGAGCGCGGACACATCTACATTGCGCAGCCGCCCCTGTACAAGATCAAGCGCGGCAAGCAGGAGGTTTACGTCAAGGACGATGCCGAACTGAACGCCTACCTGCTCAGCGAGGCGCTCGACAAGGCAGAGCTGTACGTCAATGAAACTGCGCCCGCGCTGTCGGGACCCGGACTCGAGGCGCTGGCGAGAGAGTACATCGCGGTCGAGAACATCATCGCGCGTCTCGCGCGGCGCTACGACGAGGCGGTGCTGCGCACGATCGCGAAACTGCCGCGCATCTCGCGCGAAGATGCGGACTCGCTCGACGCGCTCGAGTCCTGGACCGGGCGCCTGTCGGAGGCGCTGCCCAAGGCCAGCGGTGACCGCGCCCAGAACGGCGACGGCGGCAGCTACAGCGCCACGCTCGAGCGTGGTGACGAAGACGGCGAGGGTGTGCGCATCGGCATCGTACGCGTACAGCACGGCATCGGTGCGACCCGCTACCTGCCGCGCGAGTTTTTCGACAGCAACGAATACCGGCACATCATGTCGCTCGCCGGCAAACTCGACGGCATGTTCGACGACACCGCCTACGTGAAGCGCGGCGAGCGCAGCCTCCCGATTTCGCACCTGGGCGAAGCGGTGGAGTGGCTCATGGACGAGGCGCGGCGCGGACAGTCGATCCAGCGTTACAAGGGCCTCGGCGAGATGAACCCGGAGCAGCTCTGGGAGACAACGGTCAATCCGGAAACCCGTCGCCTCATGCAGGTGCGCGTCGAAGACGCGGTCAAGGCCGATGAGATTTTCACGACGCTGATGGGCGATCACGTCGAGCCGCGGCGCGAATTCATCGAAACGAATGCGCTGACCGTCGCAAATCTCGACATCTGACCCGATTTTCGATTCCTCGGGCCCTTTCTTCGACGTGATCCCCGGCAATGGATAAACGACGCTTCGTTCACACGGTCTTCCTGTTCCTGCTGCCGGTCGTCGTCGCGTGGTTCGGCCTGTCGGTGGCCGCGGCCGCCGTTCTCGTCCTGTTGATGCTTGCGTGGCGCTGGATGCTATCGCTGAGCACTTTCGTCCTGCCGGCCAGGGTGCCGGCGCTAGAGCTCGAGTCGATATCCGCGAGCCATTTCGTCGAGAAGGTGCGCTGGAACATGGACGTTGCCGGGCTCGACTACACGGAACGTGTCGCGGGCGGGACGCTCGGCGCGTTCTTCCTCGGCCGCACCGTACCGCGGCTCAATATCCGCACCGGCGCCGTGCGTTCGCAAATCGGCAATTCCCCCGAGATATTGCGCTACCTCTGGGGTGCCTACCGGGCGCCGCTCGGCGAGCGGGTCAGCCATCTCGAACCGACCGCCGAGCGCACCGAGTTCGAGCAACGCATCGATCGATACGGCGTCAGCCTGCAGGTCTGGATCTACTATCACCTGCTCAAGGACCGGGAGCTCTCGCTCAAGGCGTGGGGCGCCGATGCGCGCGCGGTACCGGTCTGGCAGCGCTGGCTCCTGCGCGCACTGTTCCCGCTGCAGGCGTTCCTGATTCGGCGCTCGTTTCGCATTACGCCGATCAACTACGAGAAGGCCTGCGAGCGTATCGCGGACCTGCTCGACGAGATCGAAGTCAGTCTCGCCGACGGGCGTGCATCCATCCTCGGCGGCGATACCCTCAATTACACGGATTACGCATTCGCCGCGATGACGGGCCTGTGGCTGCAGCCGCCGGGCTACGGCGGCGGCCGCGCGGACGACGTGCGTATCGACCGCAGCCGCGCAACCGCTCCGATGCGCTCGGACATCGATCGCTGGTGCGAGGATCATCCGGCCACGGTGGCCTGGGTCGAGCGGCTGTACGCCGAAAAACGCGGCACGAGCCCGGCAAGCGCAGAAAGCCGCCGGGATGCCGCATGACGAGCCGCGGGCAGCTAGGGAGACTCTGATTAATTCTCATCGCACACGGTACGTTCATTTGGCCTGTGCTGCGGCGCGTTCCGCCGCGCGTATGTCGATACTCGCAAGGAGCGCAACATAGCCACAGGCGAAATGAACGCAACCCTAATCTTTTCAATACGTTATCGTGGGACGAATGCTAGTAGGGCTAGGCTGCGTTGCTC
>JBFISV010000037.1:0-14753 GCA_041608415.1 Woeseiaceae bacterium | reverse complement strand
GTCGCTTGGGCCGCGGCGGCGGCGAGCCGCGAGGTCGTTGCGACCGCGACCCCCGTCACGAGGGACCCGCGGTCGGCCGGCCGCCGCCCGACGTATGCGCGGTCAGATGCTCAATAGTGAATAACAGAGCGAATGCTCTTGCCTTCATGCATCAGCTCGAACGCCTTGTTGATGTCTTCGAGTGGCATCGTGAAAGTAATGAACTCGTCGATCTTGATGTCGCCGTTCATGTACTGATCGACCATGCCCGGTAACTGCGAGCGGCCCTTGCAGCCGCCGAAGGCCGTGCCGCGCCATACCCGCCCCGTGACGAGCTGGAACGGCCGCGTCGAAATTTCCTGGCCAGCGCCGGCGACTCCGACGATCACGGACTCACCCCAGCCCTTGTGGCAGCATTCGAGCGCTGCGCGCATCAGTTTGACGTTGCCGACGCATTCGAACGAATAGTCCACGCCGCCCCCCGTGAGTTCGACGATGACGTCCTGAATCGGGTCGTCGTACTTGCTCGGGTTCACGGTGTCGGTCGCACCGAGCTGCGTCGCGAGTTCGAACTTGTCTTCGTTGATGTCGATGGCGATGATGCGGCCCGCTTTGGCCATCGTAGCGCCCTGGATCGCGCTGAGCCCGACGCCGCCGAGACCGAACACGGCGACGCTTGCCCCGGGCTCGACCTTGGCCGTGTTCAGAACGGCGCCGATGCCGGTCGTGATCCCGCATCCGAGCAGGCAGACTTTTTCGAGCGGCGCGTCCTTGTTGACTTTGGCCACGGCGATTTCCGGCAGCACCGTGTATTCGCTGAACGTCGACGTTCCCATGTAGTGATAAACGGTCTTGCCGTTGGCGCTGAAGCGCGAACTGCCGTCCGGCATCAGTCCCTTGCCCTGCGTCGCGCGGATCGCCTGGCACAGGTTGGTTTTGCCCGACGTGCAAAATTCGCACTGGCCGCATTCCGGCGTGTACAGCGGGATGACATGGTCGCCCACCGAGAGCGACGTTACGCCGCTGCCCACTTCCTCGACAACCGAGCCGCCCTCGTGCCCGAGCACGGCCGGGAAAATACCTTCCGGATCTTCGCCCGACAACGTGAATGCATCGGTATGGCAGACGCCGGTTGCGACGTTGCGCAGCAGGACCTCGCCTGCCTTCGGGCCGTCGAGATCGATCGTTTCGATCTGGAGTGGTTTGCCTGCTTCCCAGGCGACAGCAGCTCGAGTCTTCATCATCAGTCCCCTTGTTCCGTCTCGTTATTCCTGAGCTCAGCGGGAATATTCGCACGATTGGCAAGCGGCCAACAACGCTGTGCCGCGGGCGCCGGCTTGCCCCTGCCCGCGGAACTCCTGTAAAACGGCCAGTGATGACGGCGATCCCCGAGACCAGGCGCAATGAGCCTCGAAGACCTGCGTAGCAAGCTGACGGCCGTCGATCGTCAGATCGTCGACCTGATCGCCGAGCGGCAGCAGATCGTCGGCGACATCGGGCGCAACAAGCGCGCGGCCGGGGCTGCGACCCGCGACTATGCGCGGGAAAAGGACGTGCTCGACATGGGCCGGGCGCGGGCGGCCAGGCTCGGCGTCGATCCGGAACTCGTCGAATTCGTGCTGCAGCACCTGATCCGCTCGTCGCTCGAGAGTCAGGAGCGCGAACGCGTGATGGCGGAGGGCAAGGGCGACGGCCGGCGCGTGCTCGTCATCGGCGGCGCCGGAAAAATGGGCGGCTGGTTCGTGGATTTCTTCGCCTCGCAGGGCTACAGCACGACGATCGCGGACCCCGGCGTCACCGACGGCCCCGGGCGGTTCCGGTCCTGGACGGATGCGGGCGTCGATTACGACGTCATCGTCGTCGCGGCGCCGCTTGCCGTGTCGGGAAGAATTCTCGCCCAGCTCGCGGTCCTGAAGCCGACCGGCCTCGTTTTCGACATCGGGTCGCTGAAGTCGCCGCTCGTCGACGGACTCGGTGAACTCGAATCCGCAGGCTGCCAGGTCGCGTCGCTGCACCCGATGTTCGGGCCCGATACGAGGCTCTTGTCCGGCCGCCATCTGATCGTGTGCAACGTCGGCTGCGATTCGGCGACGGCCGCCGCCAAGGAGCTGTTCAGCTCCACAATGGTCGAACAACTCGACATGGGACTCGAAGATCACGACCGCCTGATCGCGTACGTGCTCGGCCTTTCGCACGCGCTCAACATTGCGTTTTTCACGGCACTGGCCGAGAGCGGCGAAGCGGCGCCGAAACTCGCGCGCCTGTCTTCGACCACCTTCGATTCGCAGCTGCTCGTCTCCGAGGCGGTTGCGCAGGACAACCCGCATCTCTACTTCGAGATCCAGCATCTCAACAAATTCGGGCTGGGTCCGCTGGATGCGCTCTCCGAAGCCGCCTCGCGAATCCGCGAGCTCGTGGCCAGCGGCGACGAGGAAGGCTTCGTCGACCTGATGAAAAAGGGTCGGGAATATTTTGCATTGCGCGCCTAGCAACGGGAAACGAACATGCCTGACGATGCCGAATTAAGAGCCGAGATCGACGATCTCCGCCGGCAGCTCGCAAAGGTCAAGGCCGAGGTCGCGCTCAACGAAAAGAAGATGCACCGCTCGCAACGCCGTGAATTCAGGATGCTCATGGCCGAGAATCTCGGCGATCTGTTCGGGGAGATGATCGACGGCCTGCAGAAAAGCTATCGCCTGCAGTGCGTGAGCGTCGTGATAAGCGATCCGAATCACCACCTGCGTCACCTGCTGCTGGCGGAAGGCGCGCACGCCACGAATATCGAAAACCTCATCATCGTCGATTCGATTGCCGGGCTTGCGCCGCAATATGCGACGTTGCGGCAGCCGTGGCTCGGCCCTTATGCGGCATCCGATCACCAGATGATTTTTCCGCCGGGACAGGACCTCGGGAGCATCGCGATCATTCCGCTGGCCAATCGGCGCCGGCTGTTCGGCAGCATCAACCTCGGCAGCCGCGATGCAGCGCGCTTTACAGCGGAGCACGCGAGCCATTTCCTCGCACACATGGGCGTCATCGCGGCCTACTGCATCGAGAACGTCATCAATCGCGCGCGCCTGTTGCGCAGCGGTTTCACGGACGTACTGACCGGCTGGCACAACCGCCGCTACCTGCAGGTGCGCCTCAAGGAAGAACTCGCGCGCGTGAGTCGCGAGGGCAAATGCCTCGTTTGCCTGATGCTCGACGTCGATCACTTCAAGCGCGTCAACGATACCTGGGGCCATGCGGCCGGCGACGCGGTGCTGCGCGAACTCGCGCAACGCATCGAGTCACAGGTCCGCAAGAGCGACGTCGCGGCGCGCTACGGCGGCGAGGAGTTCGTGGTCCTGCTGCCCGACACCTCCACGTCCAATGCCGAATTGCTCGCGCAGCGCATTCGCAATGCGGTATCCGCCAGCCCGTTTCCGCTGCCCGGCGGCGAGTCGGTAGCGATCACCGCCTCGATCGGCATCGCGAGCGTTGCGCCACGGCCGCAGGCAAAGGATCTCAAGAGGCTCGGTGATTCGCTGATCGCCCGCGCCGACGTCGCCTTGTACCGGGCCAAGCGCCAGGGCCGCGATCGCGTCGTCGTCGGCGAAGCCGCCTGATTCCGCGCCGGCTGCGCGCTCAGCGGTAATTCTGGCTGCGGCTCATGAGAATCAGGAACAGCGGCACACCGATCGCCGCGGTGAGCGCGCCGACCGGCAGCTGCCGCGGCGCCATGACCGTGCGTGCAACGGTATCCGCGATGACCAGCAGGGTGCCGCCCGCGAGCGCCGATGCCGGCACGACGACGCGATGGTCGCTGCCCATGAGCATCCGAACGAGGTGCGGCACGACCAGCCCCACGAAGCCGATGACGCCGACGGTCGTCACCGCAATCGCCGTTGCGAGCGACGTGGCGATGAAGACGAGATAGCGAAAGCCCGCGACGGGCAGGCCGACGATCGCCGCCTGCAGCTCGCCACGGGCCAGCACGTTGAGATGCCGCGCGGCGAGCATGGCGGCCGATGCGAGCAACAGCAGCAGCCAGAGACAGCGCGCCGGCGCGTACGCGAAGCTCAGATCGCCCATGAGCCAGAAAAGCATGCCGCGAAGCTGGTGTTCGGGACTCAGCGCGAGCAGCAGCGTCGTGGCGGCGCTGAAGCCGGCGGCCAGCACGACGCCCGTCAACAACAGCCGCGTCGGTGTCCAGCTCCCCGAGCCGCGCGCGATGGAAAAAACCAGCACGGTTGCGCCCAGTGCGCCGGCGAAGGCGGCTGCGTCGACGACGACGCTGGCCGAGCCGAGCAGGATCGCCGTCAGGGCGGCGACCGCCGCGCCGCCCGAGGTGCCGAGTATGTAAGGCTCGGCCAGCGGGTTGCGAAGCAGCACCTGCATCAGGACACCTGCGACCGCCAGCAGGCCGCCGACCGCAAATGCGGTCAGGGCGCGCGGCAGCCGCAGCTCCAGGACGAGTGCCCGGACCTCCGTGCCGGCCTGGCCCCGCAGGGCGCTGATCGCATCGGCCAGTCCGGCACTGGCGCTGCCCGATGCGAGCGCCAGCAGCAAAGCGCCGACGGCGATCGCCGAGAGCAGCGCAAAAAAGGCGATGTGTCTTGTCCGTAACAACTCGTTCCCCGCAATTCCAGGCCGCCGCGAGAACCTATCTCGAAACGGATCATGACCGCGTTGCGCTGCGAATGGCCGCGAGGCAAGGCGCGAGGAGCGCGGTTTGGTGACTCCAATATAAGCGACGAGTAACGCCGCATCGCGGCCATTCGGAACGCAACCCGTTGGGACGACGGCTCTTTTTCCGCAATCCGGCGTTGCAGCTCGCGTGTGTGGAATGACCACACGGTGCTCGCTACGCCTTGGCTGGCGGAAAAATAGCTGTCGTCGCGGCCATGATCTATTTTGAGATAGGTTCTAGTGTAAAGTAAACGGCAGTTAGAGTTTCTGTCTCGGTTGCAATGAGCAACGATTGGATCGACGACGAGGGGTTCCGCGCCAACGTCGGAATCATCCTTACGAACAGCGACGGCAAGCTGTTGCTCGGCGGCCGCATCGGTGCCCGTGGCTGGCAGTTCCCGCAAGGCGGCATGTTGCGAGGCGAGGATCCCGAAGTCGCCATGTATCGCGAACTCGAAGAAGAAATCGGACTCCGCGCGGACGATGTCGATCTGCTGGGGGTGACGCGCGACTGGCTGCGCTATGAGCTCCCCGAAAAATACGTCCGCAGGAATTCCAGGCCGCTGTGCATCGGGCAAAAACAACGCTGGTTCATGCTCATGCTGACGGCGCCCGCGGAGAATCTGCGCCTCGATCATTCCGACAAACCCGAATTCGATCGGGTCCGCTGGGTGAATTTCTGGCGGCCGGTCAACGAGGTGATTTACTTCAAGCGGCGCGTTTACGCGAGCGCGCTCTACGAACTCGGCTCGACCGTCTATCCGAAAAATCTGCCGCCGCGACCCCGGTGGTGGCCACGGCGCTGGCGCACCGCGTTCGACAGGGATCTCGCGGCGAACAATGCCGGGCCGCAATCGCCCGACTGATCAGAAAGCCTTCGTTACGGCAAGAATCACGATCGCAAACAGGAACAGGACCGGGATCTCGTTGAACCAGCGCAACCATTTGCTGTCGGCGACCAGCGCCGATCCGCGCAGCCGCTGTATCCACAGGTAACTGCGGTAGTGGTAGACGACCAGGCCTGCGAGCAGCAGGAGCTTCACCTGGAACCAGCCCGCGGCGATGAGCGCGTGATTGATGCCCAAAAGAACCAGGCCGAAGAGGGTCGTCAGCACCGCGCCGATCGTCATGATGCCGAACAGGCGCTTTTCCATGACTTCGAAGCGCTCCCGGCTCCGCCGATCCTCGCTTTCGACGTGATAGATGAACAGCCTCGGCAGGTAAAACAGCCCGGCGAACCAGGTCACCATGAAAATCACGTGGAGGGCTTTGAGAACGAGGTAATAGGGTGCCAGCGAGGCCATGGTGCCGCAGCATAAACGATCCCGGCCGATGCGCGCGAGCCCGGGGCCGCAAACGTGACGCGATGCACTTCTGTTTGCCGCGGCCACCGCGTAACATAACGGTCGGGACAGGATTGCTCAGGTCGATGTGACGAATTTTTCAAGGCAACCGCACGGCAGCGAACGGCGCATAATGGCGCTCCGGGCGCTCGTTGTCGCGCTGATCCTCGGCGCGAGCTACCTCGTGTTCGAATTCGGCCGCATCGAGGGCGGCTACGACGTGATCGCCGCGGCCGAGGAGCGGCGCACGTTCAAGGACCGCATTGCGGCACTTGAAAAAGAGATCGTCGACCTCAATGAAGCGATGACGCTGCTCACGACGCACCGCGATATCGACCGGGAAGCCTATACGGAGGTGGAGGCCAGCCTCGCGAAACTGCAGGGCAAGATCCAGGAACAGCAGGATGCCCTCGCTTTTTATCGTGGCATCGTCTCCCCCGAAGACGGCCTCTCGGGATTGCGCGTGCAGGACCTTCGCCTGAGTCGCGGCAGCGCCGAGCGGGAGTATATGATCCGACTCGTGCTCGTGCAGGCCATGAAGCACGACCGCAAGGTGTCGGGCGACGTGAGCCTCAATATTGCGGGCGTGCAGGACGGAATGGAGAAGTCTTACAGTTACCGGGAATTGTTGCCGGCGGATGGCGAGCGGGACTGGGCGTTTTCGTTTCGCTACTTCCAGGATTTCAACCGGCCGCTCGTATTGCCGGACGGGTTCACGCCCGAGCGAATCGACGTAAGGGTCGAATCGAAGACGCGCTCGATCGCAAGTATCGAGAAGAGCTATTCATGGCTGTCGCAGCAGAGCTGACGGCCGGTACGCGGTTTACGGAGTTACAGATGTTCGGTCGCAAGAGAAGCAGGCACAGCATTGCCAATACGATCGTCGGGATCGAGACGCGGGTCAACGGCGACATGCATTTCAGCGGCGGCCTGCACGTCGACGGCATGGTGCACGGCAACGTGTCGGCCGATCCGGACAGCGAGTCGTCGATCAGCATCGCCGACGGCGCGACGATCGACGGCGGCGTCGCGGTGCCATATGTGCTCATCGAAGGCATCGTCAAGGGCGACGTTTTCGCGAATAAGCGCGTTATTTTGGGCGCGACGGCACGAATAATCGGTAATGTGTATTACAATCTCATCGAGATGGCCATCGGCGCCGAGATAAACGGCAAGCTCGTGCACCAGCCGGAAGGACAGGCACCGCTGATCGAGCAGACCGCGCGGATCGACCAGTCCGCGGCGATCGCGGGAGAAGCCGGATGACACGCTCCCGGAAGGCAAACTGAGCAGGAAGGCAATACGACACCATGAACACCCAGGCACAAGACACCGGCAACACGCCGCCACCGGCACCGCTCGTCTTTACCGACGCGGCGGCCGATAAGGTGAGCGAGCTGATCAGGGAGGAAGAAAATCCCAACCTCAAGTTGCGCGTATTCATTTCGGGCGGCGGTTGCTCGGGCTTTCAGTACGGTTTCACGTTCGACGAGAAGATCGAGGAGGGCGACAGCCAGGTCGAGAATCACGGCGTCACGCTGCTTGTCGACCCGATGAGCGTGCAATACCTCATGGGTGCCGAGATCGATTACACGGAAGATTTGCAGGGCGCGCAATTCGTGATCAGAAACCCGAATGCGACCACGACCTGTGGCTGCGGCTCCTCCTTCACCGTCTGAGTCGACACCCGATCAACCCGAGGTCATCGCCGCCGTCGACCTCGGCTCCAACAGCTTTCATATGATCGTGGGCGAGTTGCGCCACGGCCAGCTCGCGATCATCGATCGACTTCGCGAAACCGTGCGCCTCGCCGAGGGACTGTCGGACGACGGCGAACTCTCGGCCGACGCGCGCGAGCGCGCGCTCGTCTGCCTGTCACAGTTCGGCGAGCGGCTGCACGCCATGCACGCGGCGAGCGTGCGTGCCGCCGGCACCAGCACCATCCGCCGTGCTCGCGAGGACTCGACGTTCATTGCCGAGGCCGAGGCGGCCCTCGGCCACCCGATCGAAGTCATTTCCGGTATCGAGGAGGCGCGCCTCATTTACAAGGGCGTCACTCACAGCCTGCCGCCGGCGAACGGGCAGCGCCTCGTCGTCGACATCGGCGGCGGCAGTACCGAGGTCATTCTCGGCCAGGGCCCGGCGCCGCGAACGCTCGAAAGCCTGCACATGGGCTGCGTGTCGATCACGGAGCGATTTTTCCCCGCGGGCGTCATCACGCGCGACAATTTCGAGGCCGCGCGCGTGGCCGCGCGCCTCGAGCTGCGTCCGGTCAAGGCCTTTTTTCGCGATATCGGCGACGTCGAGGCAATCGGCACGTCCGGCACGATCAACGCGACCGAGCGCGTTGCGCGTGAGACGGGCCTGCAGGAAACGGGCGTGCTCACGCTTGCGACCATCGACGCGCTGATCGAGCGCGTGCTCGAGTTCGACAACATCGAACGCCTGACGCTGCCGGGGCTGTCGGAGCGTCGCGCCCAGGTGTGGCCCGGCGGGCTCGCGATTCTTGCCGAACTGATCGGAGTCCTGCGCATCGATGTGCTGCGCATCTCCGACGGCGCGCTGCGGGAAGGTCTGCTGTACGACCTGCTCGGGCGCCTGCAGCACGAAGATGCACGCGAACGAACCGTGCGCGCGATGGCGTCGCGCTACCACGCCGACCCGGGGCAGGCCGATCGCGTCGCGGCGACGGCGCAGGTGTTGCTCGAGCAGGCGGCCAAAGGCTGGCAGCTCGAATCCGGGCTCGCGGCCAAGATGCTCGACTGGAGCGCGAGACTGCACGAAATCGGCCTCGATATCTCGCACGACGGATTTCAGCGCCATGGCGCCTATGTCGCCGAACACGCCGACATGCCAGGCTTCCCGCGTGCGGAACAACGATTTCTCGCGTACCTGATCGGCGCCCAGCGTAACGATATCAATGCGCGTTTCCTCGCCGAGTTGCCGCAAGGCTGGCGCGACCCCGCGCTGCGCCTCTCGATGTTGCTCCGGCTTGCGGTGCTTTTGAATCGAAGTCGCAGTGACGGCGTCATTCCCGCCGTCGCGCTGTCGGTGACGCGCGACTCACTCGAATTGCGTTTCGATTCAACCTGGCTCGAAGCCAATCCGCTGACCGTCGCGGACCTCGCGCGCGAACGGGGCTACCTCGAGCGCGTCGGCTACCGGCTCGAGTTCGGGTAGTGGATTGCCCAATTCGTTTGCGAGTTGGCGCGCAAGACCGGTCGAGGCATTGTTCGGCTGACGGTTTGTCCGGCCGAGCGGAATAGCGGCGTTTAGATCGACGACGCCAGCAGCTCCAGGAAGCGGTCCTGCGCCGAGACGGGTTCGTCGCCGCCCGGCGACAGTCTTTCGTAACTGCCGTCGCCGTGCAGCATCCATGCGTGCGTATTGTCGGCGAGGTAGATTTCGAGGTCGCGGCGCAGCTGCTTCTTGATGGATTTCTGCCGCACCGGAAAACAGGTTTCGTTGCGTTTCAGGAGGTTGCGTTCCATCCAGTCGGCACTCGCGCAGAAAAACTCGGGCTCGCCGTCGTTGTAGAAATAATAGACGCGCGAGTGCTCGAGGAAGCGGCCGAGAATCGAGCGCACGCGGATATTTTCCGACAGGCCGGGAACGCCGGGCCGGAGCGAACAGATGCCGCGAACGATGAGGTCGATCTCGACGCCGGCCTGTGAGGCCTCGTACAACGCGTCGACGACGTGCGGCTCGTCGAGCGCATTGACCTTCGCGATGATGCGTCCTTTTTTTCCGTCCCTCGCATGCTCGGTTTCGCGCCGGATCTTCCTGAGCATTTCCTCGTACAGCGTGAACGGCGAGGTCAGCATGACGTTGAGGTCGCGCGCCTCCGTCAGGCTCGTGAGCTGCATGAAGATCTTGTGTACGTCCTCGCCGAGCTTTTTCGCGCTGCTGAAATAGCCGTAGTCGGTATACAGGCGCGACGTGTTGTGATGGTAGTTGCCCGTGCCCAGGTGGACGTAGCGGACGAGCTTGTCGTTTTCGCGGCGCACGACGAGCGTCATCTTTGCATGCGTCTTGAAGCCGACGAGCCCGTAGACGACGTGTACGCCCGCTTCCTGCAGGCGATTGGCGAGCGAAATGTTGGCCGCCTCGTCGAACCGCGCCATGAGCTCGATGGCAACCGTGACTTCCTTGCCGGCGCGCGCGGCGGTGACGAGATGGTTGATGATCGGCGAGTCGGCGCCCGTGCGATACAGCGTGATCTTGATCGCGAGAACGTCCTTGTCGGACGCGGCGAGGCGCACGAAATCGATGACCGGCGCGAACGAATGGTAAGGGTGGAACAACAGCAGGTTTTTCTTGCGAATGACCTCGAACAGGTCCTGGTCGGTCTGCAGCGCTTTCGGCAGGCCCTGTACGAACGGCGGGTACAGCAACTCGGGGTAGTCGCTGATCTCGCACACCGTGGCGAGCCGGTTGAGGTTGACCGGGCCCTCGACCAGGTACATGTCCTGTTCCTCGAGATCGAAATGATCGAGCAGGAAATCCTGCAGGTCGCGCGGACACTCGTGTCCGACCTCGAGGCGCACGGCCGCGCCGTAGCGGCTGGCCTCGAGTTCCCCTTCGAGCGCATGCACCAGATCGTTGACTTCCTCGTCATCGACGTACAGGTTGCTGTTCCTCGTCACGCGAAACTGGAAACAGCCGTCGACCTCGAGCCCCAGGAACAGCTCGTCGACGTGCATACGGATGACGGACGACAAGAAAACGATGTCGTGGCAGCCCGGGCGGCTCAGGTGTGCGGGCAGCGCTATGATTCTCGGCAACGAACGCGGCGCCTGGACCATGCCGCGGTGTCGCCGCCGTCCGTACGCATCGCGCCCGGAGAGCCGCACGATGAAATTCAGGCTCTTGTTCAGGATGCGCGGGAACGGTCGCGAAGGGTCGAACGTCAGCGGCGTCAGGACGGGTACGACCTGGTCGCGAAAATAAGTTTTGAGCCAGTCGCGCTGGTCCTTCGACCAGTCCTCGCTCTTGACGAAGCGCACGCCGGCATCGGCCAGGTCCGGGAACAGCACGTCGTTGAGCAGCCGGTACTGCTGTTCGACCATCGTGCGGATGCGCGGTCGCAGCACGTCGAACACCTGGCGTGCCGGGAGCTTCTCGGGCCCCTGCGCGAGAGCGCCGATTTCCACGCTCTGTTTGAGGGCGGCGACGCGAATCTCGAAAAATTCGTCGAGATTCGTGCACGTGATGCAAAGAAAGCGCAGTCGTTCGAGCAACGGCACGTCCGGGTCCTCCGCGAGGGCCAGCACACGCTTGTTGAACTCGAGCATGCTGAGGTCGCGGTTGATGTACAGGTCGGCCGGAGGCAGTGTCGTTGCGTCCACGAGAATCCCTTGAATTGACTCCGCGGCAGTATATCAAGGGGTCAACGCTGAAAAACTTCGCCTGGATCCAGGTTTTGCTAGCTGGTATTGGTATCAGGGTTCCGCTGCAGGCTTTACGGCGCCGGCTCGCCCCGGTAGACGCCGCCGAGGACGGTTGCCCGGCTCGCGCCCGTGACGGCCGGCAGATTGCCGGGCAGGCCCTCGATGCGGCGCTTTGCGAGCCACGCGAATGCGGCGGCCTCGACCCAGTCGGGATCGAGGCCGGCGGCGGCGGTCGAGTCGACCTCGACATCGCCGAGCCGGCTCGCGAGGCGGCGCATGAGATCCCGGTTTCGAGCGCCGCCGCCGCAGACATATGCCCGCGATAGCGGCTCAGCACGGGCGGTGAGCGCGTGCGCGATGCTCGCGGCCGTCAGTTCGGCCAGCGTCGCCTGTACGTCGCGGGGATTCGCCGTCGCAACGCCGAACGGCAGCAGCCATTCGAGGTTGAAAAGTTCGGGACCCGTGCTCTTCGGCGGCGGCGCGCCGAACCATGGCTCGGCGAGCAGCCGGCCCAGCAAATCCTCGTCCACGCTGCCGCCTTGCGCCCACTCGCCGCCATCGTCGAATGGCCGCTCCCGCGTGCGCCGAATCCAGGCGTCGAGCAGCGTGTTGCCGGGACCCGTATCGAAGCCCGTAACCGGGCCGTCGCCGGCCGGCAGCACGGTCACGTTGGCGATGCCGCCAATGTTGACGATCGCGCGATTCTCGTCGGGCGTGCGAAACAGCCAGTCGTGAAATCGCGGCACGAGCGGCGCGCCCTGTCCGCCCAAGGCGAGGTCGGCGCGTCGGAAATCCGCGACCGTGTCCACGCCGGTGCCCGCGGCGATGATGGCCGGGTTGCCGATTTGCACCGTGTAAGGATGAGTCTCCGCCGGGCCGTGCCGCAGCGTCTGGCCGTGGCTGCCGATCGCGCGTATGCGCCGGGCGTCGATTTTCGCGGCGGCGATCAGCGCGAGCGCGGCGTCGCGGAAGCATTCGCCGACCCAGGTGTCGAGCTGGCCGAACTCGTCGACGCCACAGTGGCCCGGGTGTTCCACGGCCGCGCCCAGCCGCCGCCGCAATTCCTCAGGATAACGCGCCTCGTGCGCGGCAAGCATCGTCACAGTGTGCGCGCCGAATTCGACGACTACCGCGTCGATGCCGTCCATGCTGGTGCCGGACATCAATCCGATGAAGAACTCACGCATCGGCTACTCATCAATCCTGAGGGTTAACCCCGATGGTCAATCCCGTGCTGAATCCGCAGCGCCGCCGAGACCGATGCTCGCGACCTGGGTGCGCTTGAATCGCTCGAACTCCTCGAGGATGGGTTCGACGGACGCGAGAAACGCGTCGCGATACCTGGCGTCGATGGGTGCGGCCTGCGGCAGTTTCACGGTGCGCGGATTTCGATGCACGCCACTGACGCGGTACTCGTAATGCAGGTGATTGGCGGTCGCGAGCCCCGTCGCGCCCACGAAGCCGATCGTCTGGCCCTGGCGCACGCGCGTGCCGAGGCGCGCCGAGGCCGCGTAACCCGACATGTGCGCATACAGCGTCGTGATGTTGCCGCCGTGCTGCAGGATCACCGTCCTGCCGTAGCCACCCTTCACGCCGCGGAACACGACCTTGCCGTCGCCGGCCGCCTTGATCGGCGTGCCCCGGGGCGCGGCGTAGTCGACGCCCCGGTGCGCCCGGATCCTGTTCAGGATCGGGTGGCGCCGGCGCGGATTGAAATTCGAACTGACGCGCGTGAAGTCGACCGGCGCGCGGATGAATGCCTTGCGCACGCTGTTGCCCTCCGGCGTGAAATAGTCGGAGCGGCCGTCTTCGTCGATGAAACGAATCGCGCGATGGGTGCGGCCGTTGTTGTTGAATTCGGCCGCGATGATTTCGCCGTCGGCAACGGGTTCGCCGTTTTGCCAGATTTCCTCGTACTGCACGTAGAAGCTGTCGCCCTGGCGGATGTCGAGCACGAAATCGACGTCCCAGGCGAAGATGCCGGCGACATTCATGATGATCTTGTCGGACAGGCCGGCGTCGGCGCCGCTTTCGAACAGCGAGGTCTCGATGACGCCGTGCGCGATGCGTTTCTGAACGTCGATGGGCCGGTCCACGATTTCCGCGACGAAGCCGTCTTCACCGCGCTCGACCTTGAGCGCGCGGGTCAGGTCGAGCGCCGAGTACATGCTGACCAGGCTGCCGTTGTCGTGGAGAATTTCGAATTCGTCTCCGGGCTTCAGGCGGCGAAACAGTTTCTTCGGCTCGTCCAGCCGCGCGACGGCGGCGAGGTGGCCGAGATCGAGTTTATTCTTGCGGAACAGTTTGTCCAGCGTGTCGCCGCGGCCGATTGTCAGGTTCAGCGTGTCATAGACCGGTACCGCCTCGATGGCGGGTTCGATCAGGGCCTGGATGTCGTCGTCGATGGGATCGCTCGCGGCCACGTCGAGCCCGGGCTCGTCCGCCGCGGCCGGCAGCAGTGCCGCATCCTCCGCGGCTGCGGGAGCGGGCTTTTCGCTGGTCAGCGTCGACACGAGCAGCAGCGCCGCGAGCGGGATACCGAGTCCGACACCGAACCAGTAAACCGCCTTTGAAGGTTTGCGTTGCCCCGTGCCAGCCGGCTTGTAATCGTGAAGCAGTGGGCTGGGCCGCTGATGCACGTCCGTATTCCATCAGTTGAGGAAGTCGCTACTCTAACGCGGCCTTCCGGACAGGTCAAAGAAAACTGTTATAAGTCATAACCTTAACTTCAGTTTGTACATCAGCTCGGGAATGCTACCCTTCGCCCCGACGGGCCTGACTCCAGACAAGGCCGCGAGCACGCATGATGACCGAGATAAAAACCCAACTCGCCGAGCTGATGCGCGGCACCGACGAGGTGCTGCCCGACAGCGGACTCGAGGCAAAACTCCGGCAAGGCCGCGCGCTGATCGTGAAGGCGGGGTTCGATCCGACGGCGCCCGATCTGCACATCGGCCACACGGTGCTGATCAACAAGATGCGGCAGTTCCAGGAGTACGGCCACGACGTCGTCTTTCTGATCGGCGACTTCACGGGCATGATCGGCGACCCTTCGGGCAAGAACGCGACCCGGCCGCCGCTGTCGCCCGAGGACATCAGGGCGAACGCCGAGACCTACGAAGCGCAGATATTCAAGATTCTCGACGCGGACAAGACGCGCGTCGAGTTCAATTCGAACTGGATGGGAAAAATGGATGCGGCCGGTCTCGTCCGGCTGGCCTCGCAGCACACCGTTGCGCGCATGCTCGAGCGCGACGACTTCAACAAGCGCTACACGACGGGTCAGCCGATCTCGATTCACGAGTTTTTGTACCCGATCGTGCAAGGCTACGATTCCGTCATGCTCGAGGCCGACGTCGAACTGGGCGGC
>JBFISV010000036.1:0-14786 GCA_041608415.1 Woeseiaceae bacterium | reverse complement strand
GCAGACAGGCAGATCACGATTCTGGGCTACGGCAGCCAGGGACGTGCGCACGCGCTCAACCTCAGGGATAGCGTCTTCGACGTGGTCGTCGGGCTGCGCAGAGAGGGTGCGAGCTGGGCCCGCGCCGAGGCCGACGGCCTCAGGGTCATGGAACCCGCCGCCGCGGTCAAAGGAGCAACCGTCGTTGCGTTCCTGACCCCGGATATGGTGCAAAAAGCGCTGTACGAGTCGATCGAGGCCGACATTGCCGAAGGCGCGACCCTGCTGTTCGCGCACGGCTTCGCGATCCACTTTCGGCAGATCGAGCCGCGTGCGGATCTCAACGTCGTGCTCATCGCGCCGAAAGGGCCCGGCGGGCTCGTGCGGCGCCAGTACGAAGAGGGGCACGGGGTGCCCTGCCTCGTTGCGATTCACCAGGACGCCGACGAGAAGGCGCTGGCGCTGGCTCTTGCGTATGCCGCCGGCATCGGCGGAGCCCGCGCGGGCGTGATCGAAACGACGTTTGCGGAGGAGACGGAAACCGACCTGTTCGGTGAGCAGGCGGTTCTGTGCGGCGGCGCCACCGAGCTCATCGTCGCCGGATTCGAGACCCTCGTCGAGGCCGGCTATCAACCCGAGGTGGCCTATTACGAGGTCATGCACGAATTGAAACTCATCGTGGACCTCCTGCACGAGGGCGGCTTGCGAAAGATGCACGAATTCATCAGCGATACCGCCGCCTGGGGCGACATGATCAGCGGCCCGCGTGTGGTCGATGCCAATTCCAGAGCGGCCATGAAAGCCGTACTCGGGGAGATCCGGGACGGGACCTTTGCGAAAAACTGGATTGCCGAGAACGCGGCCGGTATGCCGAATTTCAAGGCGAAAATGAATGCCGACCTCGAGCATCCGATCGAGGCGGTGGGCAGGAGCCTCAGAAGCCGCATGGACTGGCTGCAGGGGTAGCCGGGCCGAGGGCGATGTCGACAGATCACTACGGAGCGCAGCATGAAAGACCGCAACCCGGATAGCAGAATACGAATATTCGACACGACCTTGCGTGACGGCGAGCAGGCCCCGGGTTGCAGCATGACGCTGCGGGAAAAACTGCGCGTTGCGAAAGCGCTTGCGGAACTCAACGTCGACGTCATCGAGGCCGGCTTCCCCGCGGCATCGCCGGGCGATTTCGAAGCCGTCAAGGCGATTGCCGACGAGAATTTCGGGCCGATCATCTGCGGCCTCGCGCGCTGCAATCCGGCGGACATCGAGAAGGTGCATGCCGCGGTCAAAGCTGCGGATCGCCACCGCATTCACGTCTTCGTCGCAACGAGCGCGATTCACCGCGAGCACAAGCTGAAAATGGCGAAAGAGGAAATATTGCGCAGCGCGGTCGGGGCCGTCGAGATGGCGCGCGAGCTCACCGACGATGTGGAATTCTCGCCGGAGGACGCCTCCCGAACGGAATTGTCGTATCTGGCCGAAGTCGTGAGCGCCGCCATCGAAGCCGGCGCCACGACGGTCAACATTCCCGACACCGTGGGCTACACGGTGCCCGCGGAATTCGATCGCCTGTTTCGCTACCTCAAGCAGCACGTCGCCGGCATCGACGACGTGGTCCTGTCCGTGCATTGCCACAACGACCTCGGCATGGCCGTCGCCAACAGCCTGGCCGCGGTACATGCCGGGGCGCGGCAGGTCGAATGCACGATCAACGGCATCGGCGAACGTGCCGGCAACTGCAGCCTCGAAGAAGTCGTCATGGCGCTCAAGACCCGCGCCGAATTCTTCGAACGGCATACCGACGTCGATACGACGCGCCTTTACCCCACCTCGCGACTCGTTGCCAGCATCACGGGCATGCACGTTCCGCGCAACAAGGCGGTAGTGGGCGAGAATGCGTTCGCTCACGAGGCCGGCATTCACCAGCACGGCATGCTGCAGCACGCATCCACCTACGAGATCATGCGTCCCGCGGACGTGGGCCTGAGCCGCTCGAACCTGGTACTCGGCAAGCACAGCGGCCGGCATGCATTCCGCGATCGCGCCCGCGAGCTCGGTTTCGAGCTCGACGAATTCGAGACCAATCGCGCGTTCCGGGAATTCAAAAAGCTCGCCGACAAGAAAAAGGACGTCTTCGACGGCGACATCGAAGCCATTATCATGAACGTGGACGGCACATCGGCAGGGCCGTGGATTTTGAAAAACCTCACGGTCACGACCAACACCGACGAGCCCGCGAGCGCGACCGTGATACTGATCAACGAGAATGGCGATCCGGTGACCGGCACGGCAGACGGGGACGGCCCGGTAGCCGCCGCTTTCCAGGCCCTGGGGCATGTCACGGGCGTGCCCTTGACGCTGAACAATTTCGAACTGCACAGTGCGTCCATCGGCGAAGACGCGCAGGGCGAAGTCACGGTGACGGTCGAGCACGATGGTTCCAGTTATCGCGGCCGCGCGGCAAGCGTCGATATCGTCGAAGCCGGCAGCCGCGCCTGTCTCGAAGTCATGAACCGCATCATACGTCGCGAGCGGCGCGGCGGCGCCGCAGCCCCGGGCGACGCAGGCATCAATCGCGCCAGTATCTGATGCGTACGTTGTTCGAAAAGCTGTGGTCGGATCATGTCGTCGTGCCCGAGACACCCGACACGCCGGCGGTGCTGTACGTCGACCTGCACATCATTCACGAGGTAACGACGCCACAGGCCTTCGCGCTGCTGCGCGAGAGAAATATCGCCGTACGCCGGCCGGAGCTGACCCTGGCCACGATGGATCACTCGACGCCTACGACTCCCGCCACGACGTTCCGGGACCTCGCGGTGGTCGGCGACGGCGCCGCACGGCAGATACGCCAGATGGAACGGAACTGTCGCGATTTCGGCATCGAGCTGTACGGCTTCGGCAGCGATCATCGCGGCATCGTGCACGTCATCGGTCCGGAGCTCGGCGCGACGCAGCCCGGCAAGACGATCGTTTG
This sequence comes from Woeseiaceae bacterium, assembly GCA_041608415.1. Lineage (GTDB taxonomy): Bacteria > Pseudomonadota > Gammaproteobacteria > Steroidobacterales > Woeseiaceae > UBA1847. The sequence continues at coordinate 11,830 of JBFISV010000036.1, read as the reverse complement.
CGGCGACAGCCACTCGAGCACGCACGGCGCCTTCGGCGCCCTCGCCTTCGGCATCGGCACGACCGAAGTCGGCCACGTGCTCGCGACTCAATGCCTGCTGCAGCGCCGGCCTAAAACGCTTGCGATCGAAATCGACGGCCGCATTCCGCCGGGCGTCGCCGCCAAGGACATCATCCTCGCCGTGATCGGCGAAATCGGCGTCGACGGCGGCACGGGTCACGTCGTCGAGTTCCGCGGCGCCGCGATACGCGCGCTCGACATGGAGCAGCGGATGACCGTGTGCAACATGTCGATCGAGGCCGGCGCGCGCGCGGGCATGATCGCGCCCGACGACACCACGTTCGACTACCTGCACGGCCGGCCGTGCGCGCCGGGCGGCCAAGACTGGGACGCGGCGGTGACTCGCTGGCGCAAATTGCCGACCGACGACGGCGCCGAATTCGATCGCACGGTAACGCTCGACGCAAGCCGGATGGAGCCGATGGTGACGTTCGGCACCAATCCGGGCATGACCATCGGCATCAGCGAGCCCGTTCCCCGCGGAGACGGCGATCCGAGCTTCCGCAAAGCGCTCGACTACATGCAGGTCGTCGCGGGCAAACCGATGACGGAAAACGACGTCGACGTCGTCTTCATCGGCAGCTGCACGAACGGACGATTGTCGGATCTCGAGCAGGCCGCCGCGGTGATTCGTGGCCGTAAGGTTGCGAGTGGCGTCCGCATGCTGGTGGTGCCGGGTTCTGAAGCGGTCAAACGTGCGGCCGAAGCCAGGGGGCTCGACCGGGTCTTCATCGAGGCCGGTGCGGAGTGGCGCGAGGCGGGGTGCTCTATGTGCATCGGAATGAACGGCGACATTGCCCTCCCGGGCCAGCTCAGTGTGAGTACCAGCAACCGCAATTTCGAGGGGCGTCAGGGGGTCGGCGCGCGCACGGTGCTGGCGAGTCCCGCAACCGCTGCCGCGTCGGCCGTGCGTGGCAAAGTCGCCGACCCGAGAACGCTGGACGCGTGAGCGCAGCGATGCCCCGTACGCGCCGCTGAGGATCCCGTATGCAGGTCTTGAAAAGAATTCGCTCGCGCACCGCGGTGCTGCCTACCCGCGACATCGATACCGATCAGATCATCGCGGCGCGCTTCCTGACGACGACGACGCGCGAGGGCCTCGGCAAATATCTCTTCTACGACCTGCGCTTCAACGAGGACGGCAGCAAGAAACCGGACTTTCCGCTGAACCGCGACGAGAGCGACGGCTGCGAGATCCTCGTGGCAGGCAACAACCTGGGTTGCGGGTCGTCTCGCGAGCACGCGCCGTGGGCTTTGCTCGACTATGGATTCCGTGCCGTGATCTCGACGGAAATCGCGGACATTTTCCGCAACAATGCCCTCAAGAACGGCCTGCTCACGGTCGTGGTGGATGACGAGACCCACCGGTGGCTGGTCCAAAATCCGGGCGCCGAACTCGACATCGATGTGGCAGCCTCGACGCTGACGCTGCCGGGCGGGAAATCGGTCCGCTTTCCGCTCGACGGATTTGCACGCCACTGCCTCATCGAGGGCGTCGATCAGCTCGGCTACCTGCAAAGCCACGGCGACGCCATCGATCGCTACGAGGAGAATCGAACCTGGACGCCCTGATCACGGTCCTGCCCGGCGACGGCATCGGGCCGGAAGTCACGGCAGCCGCCCGCGAGGTGCTGGCGGCGATCGCATCGCGACACGCGCATCGTTTCTCGTTCAGCGAGCAGCTGATCGGCGGCGCCGCTATCGACACGACGGGCGACCCGCTGCCGGCCGACACGATCGCGAGCCTCGAGGCATGCGACGCCGTCCTGCTCGGAGCCGTCGGCGGCCCGCAGTGGTCGGACCCGAACGCCGCCGTGCGCCCCGAACAGGGGCTGTTGCGCCTGCGCACCGAACTCGGCGTGTTCGCCAACCTGCGCCCGGTCAAGGTCATGCAGGAACTCGCGCCCGCGTCGCCGGTGAAAAACGAACGTCTGCGCGGCGTGGACCTGGTCGTCGTACGCGAGCTCACGGGCGGCATTTACTTCGGTGACAAGACGCGTGATGCCACGTCCGCGAGCGACGTCTGCGTCTACCATACCTACGAAGTCGAACGCATCGTGCGCGTCGCGGCCAAACTCGCGCTCGGGCGCCGGCGACGCCTGTGTTCGATCGACAAGGCGAACGTGCTGGAAACATCGCGGCTGTGGCGGGATACGACGAATCGCGTCGTCGCCGACGAGTTTCCGCAGCTCCAGCTCGAGACCCTGCTCGTCGACGCCGCGGCGATGCATTTGCTGAGCCGACCCGCCGACTTCGACGTGATCGTGACCGAAAACATGTTCGGCGACATCCTGACCGACGAGGCATCGATGCTCGCGGGCTCTCTCGGGATGCTGCCGTCGGCCTCGCTCGGGGATTCGCGACGCGGCCTCTACGAACCCATCCATGGCTCGGCGCCGGACATAGCGGGCCGCGGCATTGCCAATCCGGCGGCGGCAATCGCGAGCGCGGCGCTGCTGTTGCGACACAGCCTGTCGCTCGAGGAGGAAGCGCTGAGTGTCGAAGCGGCCGTCGCGGGCGTCATTGCTTCGGGCGGGCGCACCGCAGACATTGCCGCAGCGGGCGAGCCGGTGCTTTCGACGCGCGAGTTCACGGCTGCGGTCCTCGAAAGACTGCGCTGACCCTCAGCGACTTTCTCGAAGCCCGGCAATCCCGGGCGCGCCCTGGACGCACCGCCCGGCCGTCAGGCAACCGCCACGGGCTTGAGCTCGGACGCCTGCGTAGCCGCCGCAAGCGCACGGCATACGTCCGCCACGAGGTCAGCCGTGCTTTCGAGGCCGACGGACAGCCGAATGAGGCTTTGGCTGATGCCGGCCTCCGCCAGGGCTTTCGCGCTCACGGGCGCGTGCGTCATCGACGGCGGATGGCAAACCAGGCTCTCGACACCGCCGAGCGATTCGGCCAGCGAAAAGAACTGCAGGTGTTCCACGAACGCGCGCACTGCCGCCTCGCCGCCGTCGATTTCGAAACTCACCATGCCGCCGAAGCCCGACTGCTGGCGCGCCGCGATCTCGTGGCCGCGATGGCTGTCGAGCCCCGGATAGTAAACACGGCGCACGGCGGCATGTCCCTCGAGCGTCCTCGCGAGCGTGGCTGCGCTTTCCTCGTGCTGGCGGATGCGCACCTGCAGCGTGCGGATGCCGCGTAGTGTCAGAAAGCTGTCGAACGGCGCTCCGGTCGCGCCGATGCAGTTCGCCCACCAGCCCAGTTCCTCGTTGAGCTCCGCGGTCGCCGCCACGATGGCGCCGCCGACGACGTCACTGTGGCCGTTGATGTACTTGGTCGTCGAGTGAATCACGATATCGGCGCCCAGCGGAATCGGCTGCTGCAGCGCGGGCGAGAGAAACGTGTTGTCGACCGCGAATAGCGCGCCGCAGGCCTTCGCGCGCGCGGCGACCCTGCGGATATCGACGATGCGCAACAGCGGGTTGGACGGCGTTTCCGTCAGGATGAGGCGCGGCTTTTTCGCAATCGCCGCGTCGAGCGCAGCGTCGTCGGTCTGATCGACGAACATGACGTCGAAGTGCCGCTTGCGCGACAGCGCCTCGTAAAGACGGTAGGTGCCGCCGTAGCAGTCGTGCGGCACGACCAGCAGGTCGCCCGGTGTGAGCAGTTGCGCGACCACGTTGAGGGCTGCCATGCCGGATGCGGTCACGATTGCGCCGGCGCCGCCTTCGAGATCGGCAAGCGCCGCTCCCAGGGCGTCGCGCGTTGGATTGCCCGAGCGCGTGTAGTCGTACTGCCGTTTCTCACCGAAGCCTGCGAACGCATAGTTCGACGACAGGTGCAGCGGCGGCACGACGGCACCATGCTGGGTATCGGACTCAATGGCGGCGCGGACGGCGCGCGTCGCCGTTCCGGCGGCGGCGATACCTTCACGGCTCGCCTGGCGATTTTCCGGGGATGTCATGGTCGGTCTCCGCAGTTCCAATGGCAACGTCGCTCATCGGACCCCTGCGAAACCGCCAGGGAAGGGTGTCGTGCCCTTCAGCGCGGTTGCGCGTGCTGCACGGACCCTCATCTTTCGAAAGCACTCGGGCTTTCGCAGGAGTTGGCACCTTTTCGGAATGGTTAGTTCCGCTGGTTGCCCCGGCTTCGCTGGGCCTATCCCTCAGCCGGTCTCGATGAGTAGCGTTCGAGTCTAGAGCGTGCGTGCCGCGGCCGTCAAGCGTCATCCGCGAAATTTGTGCGTAAATATAGTTACTTACGTTACTAGGGAGACTCTGATTAATTCTCATCGCACACGACGAATGGTAGTCGGGCAAGGTAAGGCGCTCGCGCATAAGCACGCGTCCTGCGACGGACCGTCCGCCGGCGCGTTCGTCCGTGCTCCTCCTCGCGGCTGCAGGAATCCTCAGCCGACGGCGCCGCGACCGACCTCGTGCATCACGCATGAAACGACCGGACCCCGAGGCCCGTGTCAGCAGGGGCCGCGCGCAACGCGGTGTGCGCGATCTGCGAAATCTCCACTTGCAATGCAGCGAGCTCTGTATTAGCGTATTAACGCGTTAATACATTGATACAGTTCTCGTTGCAGGAGCCCGTTGCTTGAAACCCAATCGACACGATTCCGGCCGCCGCCAGGCGAAAGCCGAAAACGCGCTGTTTCGCGCCGTGAAGAGCCTCGAGACCGTCGCGGAATGCCGAAATTTTTTTCGCGACCTGTGCACACCGGCCGAACTGCAGGCGCTGGTCGACCGCTGGCAGGTCGTCGAATTCCTCGAGCAGGGATTGCCGTATCGCAAGATTCATGATCTCACCGGCGTAAGCGTAACCACGATCGGTCGCGTTGCACGCTTTCGCAGCGGCGGTTTCGGCGGCTACCGAACCGCGATTCGGCGCACTTCGCGGCAGTCGGCCCGCAACTCACACTGAGGCGACACACATGGAAACTTCCGAGCAGCGCATCAAGATTGCGGTGCAAAAATCCGGCCGCCTCACCGAACACTCCCTGGATCTCCTGGAGCGCTGCGGGCTGAAGCTGACGCAGAGCAAAGACCAGCTGTTCTGTTACGGCGAGAACATGCCGGTCGACGTGCTGCTGGTCCGCGACGACGACATCCCCGCGCTCGTCTCGGACGACATTTGCGACCTCGGGATCTGCGGGCTCAACGTCGTCGAGGAGAAGCGCCTGACGTTCATTGCGAGCGGCGGCCATGCGCGCTTCAAGCGTGTCTTCGAACTCGATTTCGGCCATTGCCGGCTCTCGATTGCGGGCCCGGAAGGGGTCCCGTATCGTGGAATCAAGACCTTAGAAAATAAAACAATTGCGACGAGTTACGTGAATATCTTGAGGAATCACCTTAGTCTGCAGGGCATCGACGCGGAGATCGTGCATTTTTCCGGCGCCGTCGAGATCGCGCCGCAACTGGGCAAGGCGGATTACATCTGCGACCTCGTATCGTCGGGCAGTACGCTCTCCGCCAACGGCCTCGAGGAACTCGAAGCGGTACTCGCGAGCGAGGCAATCATCATCCAGACGCAGGCGCCGCTCGCGGACGGGAAACAGGCGCTCGTCGACAAGATTCTGCAGCGCCTGGACGGGGTCCTGCAGGTTCGGGAAAGCAAGTACATCATGCTGCACGCGCCGCGCGCCCGGTTGAGCGAGATTCAGCGCCTGCTGCCGGGGTCGGAGGTGCCGACCGTCATTCCGCTCGACGGCACCAGCGACAAGGTGGCAGTGCACGCCGTGTGCCGCGAAAACGTCTTCTGGGAAACGCTCGAGAATCTCAAAGCCGCCGGTGCGAGCTCTCTGCTCGTCCTGCCGGTCGAGAAGATGCTGGCCTGATCCGATGCCCGTTCGCCCGGTCAGCTGGAGCAAACTCGATGCCGCGGCCCGGACGGCGCTGCTGTCGCGTCCGGGTGCGGCCGCGGACGCCGCGACGCGGCGTGCCGTCGGCGACATCCTCGAGCGCGTCAAACGTGACGGCGATGCGGCGCTGCGCGAACTCGGTGTCCGCTACGATGGCGTCGATCTCGACGACATCGCGGTTTCCGAGGCCGAACGGCGGGCCGCCACCGCTGCCATGCCGCGCGATACGCTGGCGGCGATCGATCGCGCCATCGCCAATGTCCGCCGCTTTCACGAGGCGCAGTTGCCGCAGCCGATCACGGTCGAGACGATGCCCGGCGTGCGCTGCGAGCGCGTGTCACACCCGATCGACGCCGTCGGGCTTTACGTGCCGGCCGGCACAGCGCCGCTGCCCTCCGCCGCCGTCATGCTCGCGGTACCCGCCGCGATCGCAGGCTGCCCGACCCGGATTCTCTGTACGCCGCCGAGACGCGACGGCAGCGCCGATCCCGCCGTGCTGTGCGCCGCCGGGCGCGCCGGCGTCAGCACCATTTTCAAACTCGGTGGCGCGCAGGCCATCGCCGCGATGGCCTTCGGCACGGCGAGCGTGCCGGCCGTCGACAAGATATTCGGTCCCGGCAACGCCTTCGTTACGGCCGCGAAGAGTATGGTCAGCGCCGACCCGGACGGCGCGGCGATCGACATGCCGGCCGGCCCGTCGGAGGTCCTCGTGATTGCGGATGGCGGCGCGAATCCTGCCTTCGTGGCCGCGGACCTGCTCGCACAGGCCGAGCACGGCAGCGATTCACAGGTCGTACTGCTCACCGACGATCAACGCCTCGCCGCACTTGTCGTGGAGCAATTGCAGACGCAACGCGAAGGCCTCAGCCGTCGCCGTATCGTGTCGGCCGCGCTCGAACACGCGCGCATCATCGTCGTCGATAGCCTGGTCACTGCCGTCGCCGTCAGCAATCGGTATGCCCCCGAGCACCTGATCCTGCAGAGTGACGACGCGCGCGCATTGCTGCCGTCGATCCGCAACGCGGGCTCGGTGTTCATCGGGCCGTGGACGCCGGAATCGGTGGGCGACTACTGCAGCGGCACCAATCACGTGCTGCCGACCAACGGCTACGCGCGCAGCTACAGCGGACTCGGGGTCGATCAGTTCCTGCGGCAGATGACGGTGCAGGAACTCACGCGAGACGGGCTGTCGAGCTTGCGCGACACGGTCAGCGCGCTCGCCGGCCTCGAGGGGCTGGACGCGCATGCGGCGGCTGTGACCGTCAGGCTGGAGTCGCGGCAATGAGCATCGCGGCGCTGGCCCGTCCCGAGATTCTGAGGCTGAAACCGTACCAGGCCGCCGCGCAGGTCGAGCGCACGATCCGGCTGAATGCGAACGAGGCGCCCTGGACGAGCGCCGCCGACACGTTCGCACGGCCGCTGAATCGTTACCCGGAAATTCGCCCGACCGGCCTGCGTGCAGCCCTCGCCCGGCGCTTCGGCTGCACGCCGGAGCGGCTTCTCGTCACCCGCGGAAGCAGCGAAGCGATCGATCTGTTGATGCGCATTTTCTGTCGGGCGGGACGCGACAACATCGTGACCGTGCAGCCGACCTTCTCCATGTACGCGCACTACGCGGCGATCCAGGGCGCGGCCGTGCGCGAAGTGGAGTCCCGGCGCGAGGACGATTACGCCGTGCTTGCCGCGCCTGTAATCGATGCCTGCGATGTTGATTCCCGCTTGATCTTCCTCTGCTCGCCGAACAATCCCACGGCGCGCTCCGTGCCGGCCGAGACCGTCATCGAGATTCTCGAAAACCGGCGCGGCCGCTCCGCGGTCGTGGTCGACGAGGCATACGTCGAATTTTCGGCGCAGCAATCGCTGACCCGTTTGCTCGACGATTACGACAACCTCATCGTCCTGCGCACGTTGTCCAAGGCACTCGCGTTTGCAGGCGCCCGCTGCGGCGCGGCCATCGCCGCGGCGGACGTCGTCGAACTGCTCGATGCCGTGCAGGCGCCGTATGCGCTTTCCACGCCGGTCGTCGAGTGCATCGAACATGCCCTGCGAGCGCAGTGGCCAGCCGAGGCCCGGGCGCGCATAGCGGACATCCTCCGCGAGCGCGATCGATTGACCCGGGCGGTCGCAGAGTTTCCGTTCGTGCGGCGTCTCTGGCCCAGCGACGCGAACTTCTTCCTGATGAGTGTCGGAAATATCGACGAGCTGCTGGCGCGCACGCGCGAGGACGGAGTATTGCTGCGCTATTTCGGCGGCCGCCTGGCCGACTGCGTGCGCATCAGCGTCGGCAGTCGCCGTGAGAACGATCGCCTGCTGGATTCGCTGGCGAGGGTGGCGTAGGCGCATGGCCCGCAAAGTGCTGTTCGTCGATCGTGACGGGACGCTGATCCATGAGCCGGCGGACCGGCAGGTCGACTCCCTCGAAAAAATCGCGCTCGTCGCGGACGTGATTCCGGCGTTGCTCGAACTGAAACGCAACGGCTACGACTTCGTCATGGTCAGCAACCAGGATGGCCTCGGCAGCGACTCGTTTCCCGAAGAGCGGCACCGGGCCTGCCAGGATCATGTGATTTCCCTGTTCGCGTCGCAGGGCGTGAACTTCGAGGAAGTTTTCATTTGCCCGCACAGGCCCGATGACGGCTGCGGTTGCCGCAAGCCGCGTACCGGACTGCTGACGAAATTCCTGGCGCGAAACGATCTCGATCTCGAGCGCAGCGCGGTCGTCGGCGATCGGCCGACCGACCTGGAGCTGGCCGCGCGACTCGGCCTGCGCGGCTTCCTGCTGGACGAACTGGGCGGGCGCGCCGCGTCGTGGCTCGGCATCGTCGAGGCGCTCTGCAGCAGCGCGCGCGCAGCACGCGTCGAACGCTGCAGCCGCGAGACCGCGATCGCCGTCAGCGTCAACCTCGACGCCGAAGGACACACGCAAACGGCAACCGGCATCGGTTTCTTCGATCACATGCTGGAACAGGTCGCGAAACACGGCGGCTTCCGCTTAGCCCTGGAGTGTCGCGGCGACCTGCACGTCGACGAACATCACACCGTCGAGGACGTCGCGATCTGCCTCGGGACCGCGATCAGGCAGGCGCTGGGCGACAAGCGCGGCATCGGCCGCTACGGTTTCCTGCTGCCGATGGACGAAAGCGAGGCACAGGTGTCGATCGATCTTTCGGGGCGCGCGATGCTCGTTTTCGAAGGCGAATTTCCGCGCGACCGTGTGGGCGGCCTCGCGATCGAGATGGTGCGGCACTTTTTCCATTCGTTCGCCGACGCGCTCGGCGCCGCTATCCATATCCGGGTACGCGGCGAGAACACGCACCACATGGTCGAGGCCTGCTTCAAGTCCGTGGGTCGTGCACTGCGGCCGGCGCTGCGCGTCGAGGGTGAAGTGCTGCCGACGACGAAGGGAATACTGAGCTGACATGGCCGCCGATCTAGCAATCATCGACAGCGGCGGCGCCAATATCGCCTCGCTGCTGGGTGCGTTCGAAAGGCAGCGGCAGTCGGCAATATTGACGCGCGACGCGGAGACCATCCGCTCGGCGAGGCGCGTTCTCCTGCCCGGGGTCGGCGCCGCACGCGATGCGATGCAGCGCCTGCGGGACTGCGATCTGATCGACGTCATCCGTGGCCTCGAACAACCGGTCCTCGGCATCTGCCTCGGCATGCAACTGCTGGCCGAGGCATCCGAAGAGGAAGACGTCGAGTGCCTGGGCGTCATTCCGGGCACCGCGACGAGGCTTGCGGCCGACGCTGCGCACCCGGTACCGAACATGGGCTGGTGCCGGGTGGAGCGGCAACGGCCGCACGAGCTGCTGCGCGGAATCGACGACGGCGAGTATTTCTATTTTCTCCACAGCTACGCGCTTGCCGTATCTGCCGTCACGCTCGCCAGCGCCGCACATCGCGACGCGTTCGCAGCCGTGGTCGGCCGGGACAACTTCCTCGCCGTGCAGTTCCACCCGGAGCGGTCCTCGCTCGCCGGGGCGCGCCTGCTCGCCAATTTCATGGCGATGCCGCGATGAGGGTCATCCCGGCCATCGACCTGAAAGCCGGCCGCTGTGTACGGCTGTTCAAGGGCGATTTCGAGCAGGCGACCGAATACAGTGACGATCCGGTCGCGGTGGCTCGCGGGTTCGCTGCGCTCGAGGTCGCGGACCTGCACGTCGTCGACCTCGACGGTGCACGTACCGGCGAACAGCGAAACAGCGACGCAATTCGCGGCATTGCCGGGGTCACGCCGTTTGCGATTCAGCTCGGCGGCGGCATACGCAGCGCCGCCGTCGTCCAACAGTGGCTCGATTGCGGCGTCGACCGGTGTGTCATCGGCAGCCTCACGATTCAGGAACCGGGCACCGTCAAACGCTGGATCGCGAGCTTCGGTGCCGATCGAATCGTCCTTGCCCTGGACGTCGAATGCCGGCACGAGTCCATGCCGAGGATTGCGACGCATGGCTGGCTGCGGACCAGCGATACGGGGCTCTGGGACTGCCTGGACGACTTCGCGGGCGTGGGCGTGCGGCACGTCCTGTGCACGGACATTGGCCGCGACGGCGCGATGACGGGTCCCAACCTCGGCCTGTATGCCGAGATCCTCGGCCGGTACCCGGAACTCGAGCTGCAGGCTTCCGGCGGCGTGCGCGGCGCGGCAGACCTCGAGGCGCTGCGGCGCCTCGGAGTTCCGGCTGCGATCACGGGCCGGGCCCTGCTCGACGGCGAACTCAGCGCAGACGAGGTGGCCTCATTCCGGCAAAGCGAATAATTCCCTGCCTCGACGTACGCGACGGCCAGGTCGTCAAGGGCATCCGGTTTCGGAACCATCGTATCGTCGGCGACATCCTGGATCTCGCGACACGCTATTGCGACGAAGGTGCCGACGAGCTCGTCTTCTACGACATCACGGCAAGCCCCGATGGCCGCAGCGTCGATCGTGACTGGGTCAGCCGCGTGACGGCGGTTCTCGACATCCCGTTTTGCGTCGCGGGCGGCATCCGCAGCGTGGCGGACGCGGAGGACGTCCTGAACAAGGGAGCGGACAAGATTTCGATCAATACGCCGGCCCTCGAGGACCCGGCGCTGATTACGGAGCTCGCGACTCGTTTCGGATCGCAGTGCGTCGTCGTCGGAATCGACAGCCGCGAGCGGAACGGCGAATACCACGTCTTCCAGTACACGGGCGACCCCGAGAAAACGACGGCTGCCAGTCGCGGCACCATCGAATGGGTGCGCGAGGTACAGGCGCGTGGCGCCGGCGAAATCGTCCTCAACTGCATGAACCGGGACGGCGTTCGGCAAGGCTACGACGTCGCTCAGCTGGCGCTCGTGCGCGGGCAAAGCGACATTCCGCTGATCGCCTCGGGCGGCGCCGGCAGTGCACAGCACTTTCGCGACGTGTTCGCGAAGTCGCACGTCGACGGCGCGCTTGCAGCGAGCGTGTTTCATGCGGGAGAAATCCCTATTCCGGATCTCAAACGCTATTTGACCGCAGCCGGAATCCACGTTCGACCCCCTCACCCGGAAGCCAGTCCATGACCCGAGATTCCACTGCATTCATCCCGCGGCTCGAAACCGTCATCCGCGATCGTCTGCAACATCCGTCGACGAACAGCTATACGCAGGAACTCGCGAGTGCCGGCATCAAGCGCGTGGCGCAGAAACTCGGCGAGGAGGCCGTTGAAGTTGCGCTCGCGTCCGTGGCCGGAGACCGCGACGAGGTGATTGACGAGGCCGCCGACCTCATTTACCACCTGCTCGTGCTATTGCAATTGCAGGATATCCGCCTGGCCGACGTTGCCGACGTCCTCGAGCGGCGCCATCAGCGCTAGCTGTGAATTCTGTGAAGGTTGTTCACACGGGCTAAATCCGAGAAGCTGATTGGTGACGAAACCGATTGGCTAAATGGAGATAACCCGCATGAACCTTCACAAGAATGCAAGAACCTGCCCCAAGAGTCGAGCGCTG
>JBFISV010000035.1:0-14963 GCA_041608415.1 Woeseiaceae bacterium | reverse complement strand
GCCTCGAGGACGTTCGGGTAGTAATGGGTAACGAATTCGTGCTCGACGTGGCCGTCTATCGTCAGCGTATCGATGAATCCTTCGTGGCCTTCGATGAATTCCTCGATGGCCACCGCCACGCCGTCGGCCAGCCCGCATTCGTGAATGACTTCCTCGAGACGCTGTGCGTCGCGCACTCGGTAGGTGCCCGCGGCGCCGGCGCCGGCGGGCGGTTTCAGGATGACCGGAAAGCCGACCGATTCGACGAACGCACGAGCCTCCTCGGGGGTGCTGGCGCGCGCCGACTGCGCGCAGGCGATACCAGCGCGGCGCAATACCTCCTTCATCGCCGGTTTGTCGCGGCACAGGTAAGCGGTCTCTGTCGACGTCCCGGGTATGCCCGTCGCCTCGCGGACGCTGGCGGCGGCCATGATGTGCGCCTCGACGGTGGCTTCGAGGCGGTCGACCCACAGCCTGCCCTGCACGGCCTTTACGGCCGCGAGCAGCGACGGTTCGTGCACCACGGATCGCACCTGCACGTAGTCGCTGAGCCAGGACTTGACGTCGCTGGCGAGATAATCGACCGGCCGCTCGCCGATGCCGATGACCGTCGCTCCGGCCGCGTGCAGCGCGCGAGTGAACTCGCGCTGGTTGTTCGGGAACGAAGGTTCGATGAATATCACGTTCATTATGAGTTACTCAGTTGCCGAAACAGCTCGACGTAAAGCTCGCCCTGGCGTTCCCACGAAAACTCCATCGACATTCCGTTGCGGATGATTTTGCGCCACAGCCGCTTGTTCTCGTACAGCAGCAACGCCGTCCTTATGGCCCAGCTGAGCCCGTCCTCATTGTAGTCGCGAAAAAGTACCCCCGTGCCTTTTCCCGTGCCGGGGTTCACGAGTTCGACCGAGTCCGCTAGCCCGCCGGTTTCCCGCACGATCGGCACCGTGCCGTATTTGAGGCTGTACATCTGGTTGAGCCCGCAGGGTTCGTAAAGTGACGGCATCAGGAACATGTCGCTGCCCGCCTCGATCCAGTGCGCCAGGCGGTTGTTGAATCCGCGGTAGAACGCGACGCGCCCGGGAAACCGGTCCTGCAGGTGACCGAAAAACGTCTCGTAGCGCAACTCGCCGCTGCCAAGTACCGCGAGCGAGAAATTCTCTTTCGCGAGCAGCCGCGGCAGCACCCCTTCCATGAGCCCGAATCCCTTCTGCCCCGCAAGCCGGCTCACGATGCCGATCAACGGCACCTCCTTGCCCCCTGCGAGACCCAGTTCGGCCATGAGCTTTTTCTTGCACAAGGTTTTGCCGCGCAGGTTTTCCGGCCCGTAGTTGTGCGGGATCAGCGAGTCGGTGGCCGGGTTCCATTCACTGTAATCCACGCCGTTGAGGATGCCTACGACGCTTTCGGCCCGGTTGCGCAACATCCCGTCGAGCCCGGCGCCGTACTCCGGCCCCTGGATCTCGCGAGCGTAGGTCGGACTGACCGTCGTCAGCACATTGGCGTACAGCAAACCGGTCTTCAGGAAATTGATGCGGCCGTCGTTGAGATCGTCCTGATGCAGCTTGGCCTTGTCGTCGCCGAGATCGAGATCCGGCAATATGTCTGCCGAAAAAACGCCCTGGTAACCGATGTTGTGAATCGTCAGCGCCGTGCGCGTGTTCGCAAACAGTTTGTCCCACGCATAGATCGTGCGCAGGTAGAGAGGAATCAACGACGTCTGCCAATCGTTGCAATGGAATACGTCCGGCGCGAACTGCATGCGCTGGCACAGTTCGATCGCGACCCGCGACAGCAGCAAAAAACGCAGGTGCTCGTCGCCGTCCTGCGTGTAAAGCCCCGCACGGTTGTACATCTCGGGGCAACGCAAAAGGTAGACGAGCAGGTCCGTGCGCGGCATCGTTACCGCATCGATCGAGTACGGGATGTCCCACGGGCCGATGCGGATCGACAGGTTTTGCAGTTCGCCGACGGCGACGACATCGAGACCGTCGGTATCGATCTTCGAATACCGCGGCACGAGCACACGCATGTCGTGACCGGTATTGTGCATGTACGCCGACAGCGCGCCGCACACGTCGGCCAGGCCGCCGGTTTTCGCAAACGGCGCCAATTCGGACGACACGAGGCAAATTTTTAGTTTTTTTTCTGCAGCCACTGGAAGCCCGGAAGCCCGCTGTAGGGGCATGCTATTCTAACCCGCCGCAGCAAGACAAATGCGATTCTTCCGAGCAGGGTAGTGCCAATTTGAACGTTCTGATCATTTCTCCGGGATATCCCGCCGACATGCCGGAATTCGCGCGCGGGCTCGCGGAATGCGGCGTGCGGGTATTCGGCGTCGGCGACCAGTCCGCAGGCGCCTTGCCCGAGCTGGTTCGCCGCTCGCTGTCGGATTACGTCCAGGTTCGCTCCCTGTGGGACGGCGAGCAGGTGGGTCGCGAACTGCACGAACACCTCCGCGGGCGCCGACTCGATCGGATCGAGTGCCTCTGGGAGCCGGGCATCATGCTGGCGGCCGAACTGCGGGAGCGATTCGGCGTACCCGGCCAGGGCACCGCCGCGGCGCACCGTTTTAGAGACAAGGAAGCGATGAAGGTCGCTCTCGACGCGGCCGGCATTCGCACCCCGCGCCATGTCGCCGTCGACAGCGTTGCCGGCTGCTGGGAGGCCGTGGAGTCCATCGGCCTGCCGGCGATTCTGAAGCCGATTGCCGGGGCCGGGTCCGCCGATACCTACCGCGTGGAAAGCAGGGACGAGCTGCGCGCGGTACTGCCGCGCCTGCGCCACGTACCGACCATCAGCGTCGAGGAGTTCGTTGACGGAGAGGAATACACGTTCGATACCATTACTCTCGACGGCAAGATCGCCTACTACAACATCGCCTGGTACCGGCCGCGGCCGCTGATCGCGCGCAGCAACGAATGGATCAGCCCGCAGGTGATCGCGCTGCGCGACGTCGATCGGCCGGAACTGGCCGGCGGCGTGCAGATGGGCCGCGACGTCATCGACGCGCTCGGCTTCGATACCGGGTTCACGCACATGGAGTGGTATCGCAAATCCGACGGCGAGGTCGTTTTCGGCGAGATCGGTGCACGCCCGCCCGGAGCGCACCAGGTCGACCAGATGAAATATGCCTGCGACTTCGACGTCTTCAAAACTTGGGGCGAGGCCGTGGCGGGAGGTCCCGTCAGCGCCGAGATCCGGCGCCGTTACAACGTCGCGACGATTTACAAACGTGCGCGCGGCGTCGGCCGAATCAGCCGCATCGAAGGTGCCGATGCGCTACAGCGGCGATTCGGCGAGCATGTCGTCTGGAACACGCTGTCGGCACCGGGCACGCCGCGACGTGATTGGCGCAAGACGCTGGTCTCCGACGGTTTCATCATGTTGCGCCATGCGGATCTCGATACCACCCTCGCGATGGCGGACGCCGTCGGCACCGATCTGCAGCTTTACGCGGAGTAAGCCCCCGGCCGGCGCTCAGGCGCACTCGGCGAGATACCTGGGCAGCATCTCGCGCCAGGTGTCCCAGTCGTGGCGGTATCCGGGGCCCCAGGGATCGACCCGGTTCGGGATGCCCTTGGCGCCGAGCAGCTCCGCGACACGCCACGACTCGCCGATGTTCTCGTAGTCTCCCTCGCCGCTCGGCAACAGGATCATGCGCCTTTGCAACAGCTCGAGCAGCCCTCCCTGGAGCTGCGGCAGGAAATGCAGTGGTGACGAAAAATAGAAATCGTCGTTGAATCGGCCCTCGAGGTAGTTCGACAAATCGTAAGTGCCGCTCATCGCGATCGCGAGCCGAAAGACATCGGGGTGCCGGCAAATCGTCGCGACGGCGTTGAAGGCACCGATTGATGCGCCCGTCGCGATGATCTCGATGTCATGCGAGCGGCAGTCGTTGCGGATAGCGGGCACCACCTCGCGGTAGACGAACGCATCGAATCGATTTTGCAGCAGCGAACAATATTCCGCCGAGTGCTCGCCCGAAACCCAGGCCTTACCCGCGACGCTGTCCGTCGAATAGACCTTGATTCGGCCCGCGTCGATCAGGTGACCGATAGCGCCGATCAGGTGAAAGCGTTCGACTTCCTCCGCGTCCCCGCCCGCAGTCGGATACAAGAGTACCGGCGTACCGTAATGTCCCCAGCGCACCAGCTGCACGCCCCGCTCCAGCCGCGGTGAATGCCAGCGTGTGATTTCCTTGTCCATGGCTCTCAGGCCGCATTGCCCGACCGGCGCCAGTCCTGGATACGATTCCAGAACAGCTCCGTGAATTCGTCGATTTCGTGCTTCGGGTATAGCGCCTCGACTTTCTGGCGTACCGCGTCATGCACCTCGTCGCCGCCGAAAAACTCCAGCGCGACCTCGTCCAGGTGACCCAGGTGTTTGTCGCGAAACTCGTAAAACTCGTCGGCATTGAATCGCTGCATCGCGATTTCCGCATAGGCGGCCAGTTTCTCCTCGAACGGTCTGTCCTGGTCGGCGATTCGGAAATACTCGGACCAGTTCAGGTCGAGGTTCATGCGGCGCTCGGTCGCCGCGCAGAAAATCGACCAGCGCAGGTTCGACTTTATCAGCCACGGGAAATGAAAGTGCAGCGACGTCACCTGCGAGTCCGGGCAGGCATTCGCGAAATCGATCGGGTGCCAGACGCGGTTGCTGCGCAACGACTCGCAGGAGTTGAAGTCCCAGCCGAAAAAGGCGTTGATCACCATGGTCATCCGCGACAGCGTCGTTTGGTCGTCGTTCGACAGAAAATCGGTTTCCATGCCGTAACGGTCATGCAACGGCGCGGCGGGATCGTAATTGACGAAACGCCACTGCGGGCCGAGCCCGATACAGCGCACGAACGCGTCGTGCGGATGCACGCCCTTCTGCAGGTGCATCACCCGAGTGCCGCTCTCGTTGTACGCTTCCAGCAGCGCTGCCCGGTCCTTGATCGCCGTGACGCCGACCCAGGCGCCGCCGTCGTAAGGTTTCATGAACAGTGGGTAGCCGATCTCGTCACCGATCTTACCGAGATCGAACAGCTGCGCATAACGTTTCAGGGTCGGCTGCAGGTCGGGCGATTCGACGTAGGACTTCGGCGGCACGAGCCAGGTCTCCGGCACCGGGAAACCGAGGCGCATCATCGCCGTGTAGGTCGTTTGTTTCTCCATCGACTGCAACGACCAGGGATTGTTGAACACGTAGAGGTCGTGGCTGAGGATCCCTTTTTTGATCCACTCCCGCGACAGGTGATACCAGTGTGTCAGGCGATCGATGACGACGTCATAGTCGCAGGGCTGCTGCAGATTGAAAGGTTCGATCTGTACCCGCTCTGCCTCGAATTTCAGCGTGTGCTTGCCGTACGGGATCGCGAGGTCGAGTTTCTTGAGCAGCGCCTCGTAACAGATGGGCCAGCAAATATCGGCCCCGAGAGAAAGTCCGATGCGTCGAGTTTGATCCGCCACGGTATTTTTTTCCTTATATAGCGTCGACAGAACTATAAGCGGAATTCAACGTCATTCATAGACCATCCAGACGGGCCCGGGGAACAGCCACGACAAGCCGTTGCGCAGGCGGTCACGCCAGTTTTCCCAGTTGTGGGCGTCGCGCGCTTCCTCGAAACGAATATCGACTCCCTGCGCCTGCAGGAGTGGCAGCAGTGAACGATTCTCATAGATCAGGGACTCGTAGATACCGCAGCTCATGTACATCTTCCCGGCGGGACATCCCGGCGTTTGGCGAAATTCGTTCATGAATCGCACGACCGGGTCGAATACGGGACCGCGATTGTGGCGGCCGATGTCGCTGAATGCATAGGAGCCCGACTGCAGCAGCAGTGCGCCGAAGTGCCCCGGGTGACGCCAGGCCGCATGCAGTGTCGCGACGCCGCCGAAGCTTGCGCCCATGAGGCCACGCTCATCGGCGTTGTCCGTCAACGGGTAGTGCTCGGCCATGAACGGCAGCAATTCCTCGACGAGATGATCGGCGTGGCGGTCGTCGCCGGAATATTCCTTAAGCCGATCCGGCGACTGGATCATGGCCACGATGAGCGGTGGTATTTCCAGGTCGAAAATGAGATTGTCGAGCACGATCTTGAGCTGCGCGAAATGCAGGTAGTCGACGCCGTCGTGCACGATCAACAGGGGGTAGCGCCGGTTGCGCCGGAAACGCGCGGGCAGATAGACCTGGATATTTCGCGTGTCCTTCAAGACGGCGCTGTCGAACTGGCGCGACTCGATGTCACCCGGCCGGGCGTCGGGATTGTGCAGCGTCCAGGACGGGCGTTCGTAGCCGTAACCCTGGCACACGGAATTCGCCCCGAATGGATCGTGCGCCCGGACATCGTTGAGCGGATCGAGTATCAGCTCACGGTGGCCGTTCCTGATCACCTCGAACTTGTATTCGATCCGCGAGCCCTTCGGCAATTCGATGGTTGCCGCCCACAGATCGGTGTCCGACAGCGCCTGAAACGGTTGCGCGGTGTCCAGCCCCGATATCCAGCAGCGCAGGTACACCGCCTCGGCCGCACCGCGGTAGACGAACGTGACGTCGCTGCCGTCGACGAGCGGAAACTCGGCTTCGGCAACAAATGCATCGATGTCGCCCGGCGCCGGTGCTCCCTTGCGAAACAGTTTGCGCAGCGCCGGATTCATGCCGCTCGCAGTGGCGCGAAGCCGCCGCGGACCGTCAGGCGCCGCGCTGCCTCGGCCGCCACCAGCGCACCGTTCTCGAAGCGCAACAGGGATCCCGAGTCGAGCGCGATGCAGGTGTGCGGCGAGAATCGCCGCGAGTACATGCTCGTTCGAATGGCGTCCTTTTCGCGAATCCTGCGCATGGCATCGGGCAGGAATATCGAATCCGGCACGATCCCGAGCCCCGCACCCAGTAGCTCCGGGTCGCGCCGGCCGAGCGGCGTGCGATCGTGGAACAGCACGACGCGATCGGCGAGCGCCATGGCGCCGGCGGACCAGGCGGCGACGTGTTTCGTGCGCAGCAGCCGGCCGAGGCCGAACAGCAGGATTCGATTGAGCAGCACGACGACGTTGCCGCCAGTGATCAGTACCGCATCGGCAGCCGTGATCGAAGCCTCGATTTCTGCCGCCTGTTCCGCCAGCGGTTCGAATTGCACACGGCTGTACTCGCAGTTGAAGCGGTCATGAATTGCATGGACCCGATGCAGGTGGTGACGATCGAGCGCACGCAATTGCGCGATCGCATGGCGCTGTTCCGGCGCGAGCAGCTCGGGATCGCCGTCCGCGCGCAGGGTTTGCCGGGCCGCGACCATCAGGTGGCGGAGCCGCAGTCGATACAGGCGCTGCAATTCCACGAGCCGATCCTGGCGCGCGCGATAGGCGGCGTGCAGCTTCGGATGCGCCGCCATCAGGGCCTCCGCGCGCGCGTACAGTCCGACATCGTTCAATTCACGACCGACGATTTCGCGCACGTCGTCGATGTCGCCCTCGGCTTCCTGCCAGCCTGCGGAAATCACGGCCATGCGGCCACCCGGCATGCCGGACTCGTCGAGCGCACTGCGCAGGTTGACGGTCGGCCGCTGCGGTCCGAGCAGCAGCCGAATGGGCGCATCCGGAGTCATTCCAGTTCCACGCGAATGATGCTGACGATTTCGGTCAGCGCCTGCTGCACGACATCGGTATCCGTATGACGCACGATGATATAGCCGTCGCCCTCGTAGCTGTCCGACGGCGGCTGGCCTTCGCCCGGCAATTTGGCCTCGACCACGATCGAGCCGAACCGTCGCTGGGCCTCGTCGAGCCCTGCGATGCGCCGCACGCGTCCGCGGCCCTGGCCGCGGATGTATGCAGCCCCCGCCGCGAAGCGCCGCGGCGGCGGCTCGAAACTGCCGAATACCATTAGCGCCGGCCAGGCGCGGTAGAAGTCGACGTCGTGCGCGTACGACAGCAGCGACGTGAACTGGGCGCCGGGTGGCCGAGCACCCACCTCCGAGATCGCGACGCGGCCGTCGGCCAGCCGAAACCATTCCATGTGACTGAGCCCGGTGTCGAGACCGAGTGCCGCGAGACCCCGGAATGCCGCATCACGTATCGGGTCGAATTCCGGCTGGCTGATGTTGCGCGGCAACATCACGCACCACTGGATCCATGCGTTTTCTAGAACCTCCAGCGGCGACGGCATATAACAGGAAATCGAGTGCCAGACCGGCTCGCCACCTATCATCACGCTGTCGAACGAGTACTCCGTGCCGCGCACGAACTCCTCGTAAAGGGTCGGCCTTGCGGCGTTCGCCGGGAAGCGCTTGAGGAACTGGTCGAGGTCGGCGGCGTTGTCGAGCCGGAACGTGCTTTTACCGCCGGCGCCGGCCGGCGGCTTGACGACCAGCGGAAAACCGACTTCGGTCGAGAAGGCAACGGCCGCTTCGCGCTCGCCGACCAGCGCATGGCGGGCGCAGGGCACGCCGGCTTCGCGCAACACCGTTTTCATGCGTGCCTTGTCGCGGAAGTTGAGGGCCGCCTCGACGCTCAATCCATCGATGCCCAAGGATTGCCGTGCGACAGCCAGTGGCACCTGCAGCTGTTCGAGCGCGCCCAGGAGACAGCTCGCGGGACCGAAGTGCGCGGCGAGCTTGCGCGCCGCGTACACGAGTTGCTCGGGATCGAGCGCGTCGTCGACTCGCCAGTGACCGGCGAGGCGCTCGCGGAGCCTTGCGGGCATACGCTCGGCCGGATCCTGGCTGACGACGGTCAGCGCGACTCCGGGAAGCGTGCTCGCCCCCTCGATGAACCGGAGCGTCGCTTCCATGAAGAACGGGGCGGCGAAGATTACGTGCTTGGCCAAGTATGGATCCCATCGTCGGCTCCGGAGACTTCTTTAAGGAGTCCGCGCGTTTGTTGTTGTCCGTATTGTGCCATCCGCCGGGCAGGAATTGGCCCGTTTCGGTAGGAAGGTACCAATTCCTGCGCGGCGCCCGCTGACCCGGGTCCGCCCCGAGCGGGGCCTCTTTGAGCTCGCTGCGAGGCGCTCATCAAAAGGTCCTTCAAGACGTCGGCCGGCTCGTGCCGGCGCGATAACAGGGACCTTCAATAGGACGCCCCGGGCCCTCTGCAGGGCCCGGGGCGCCAGCCTCAGAACATGCCGGGTGTGCGTGCGAGGTAGTCGGGGACAACGGCTACCGATTCGGCGGAGTCCTGAGTAAACGTCGCAGCGGGCGCAGCGTCTCCCCCCGGATTGTTGAGTACATCGTCGAAGCGCAGTATCGCGTTCGCCGTTTTTTCGGCGACGTAGAGATCGACGCCGTCGAACGCCAGATCGACGGGATTACCGAGCATCGTGGCACCCGCCAGCGCATCGTTGCCGTTGTCGATCTGCACGCTCACGTCGCGGATTCCGTCCGCGGTGCTTGCATCGGCAATCACGAATATCTTGCCGTCGGTCGCGAGGCTCGCGCTGCCGATGTCGGAAACGATCAATGCGTCGACCGCGCCACCCACGTGGACAATACCGTGCAGGTTGCTCGCCAGCGCAGTGCCCGACGCCGTCTGATAGCGCGGCGTTATCCTGCGATCGGCCGGATGCGCGCCGCCGTTCGCGAGATAGGCGTCGAACACCGCAACGGAACCATCGGTCAGCGCAACGTACAGCCGGTCGGCCGCAGGATCGTAGTCGAGGTCCCACGGCGGCGCCGGGAGATTCGTCGTAATCAGGGGAGCAACCTCGCCGGACGCCTCGGCGCCGAATACACGGATCGCGGCAGTCGCGGCATCGTTGTCGGCAACGAATACGAGCCCGCTGGCGTCGTCGATCTCTACGCCTTTCGGGCTTACGAGCCCGGTATTCGCACCGCGGATGATGCGGTCCCGGCTCTGCGACGCCGACTCGCCGTCGCGACTGACCGCGGCGCGGTTGAGAACGTAGATGCCGCCGTTGGCCTCGTTGCCATCGTCGAAGGTCGCGAAGGCGTCGCCCGATTGTGCGAATACGATGTTTTCGAGTGCGACGCCGGAATCGAGGCTGGCCTGCAGCTCGTCGAGCGCCGGTGCGACTCGCACGACGTCGGCTGCGGCATTGCCGCCGGACGGATTCGAAACGGCCACGATGGACATCGGTGTAAACGTGGCGCGGTCATCGAGGTCCGTTATATCGGCCAGCATGCCGGCGCCGCTCGACGTCGGACCAAGCGCGAGCGACTGCGGTTTTTCAGACGCTACGCTGAGGTCCGCAGCGACGTTGCCGCCCGCGCTGCCGAATATGTTCTCGTACGCGAGTATCAGGTCGTTACCGTTCTCGGCGACGCGAGCCTCGCTGCCGTTCAGCACGACGTCGACCGGGTTGCCGAGCCGTGTCGCAGGGCCTGCGATGGTGCCGGACGGGGCCGTTTCGCCCGCCGCGGAGCTTGCTTCGGCAATAATCATAATACTGCCGTCGTCGAGCGCTATGGGGTCGCCGATATCGGTCAGGACCAGGCGGTCACCCGCGGCATCGTAAGCGATTCCGGAGAGACTGACCGCACCGATCGGAGAGATCGTGCGACTCGCCGCGGTCGCATAGCCGCCGGCGACGAAATCGTCGATGACCTCGACCGTGCCATTCGCCATTGCCGCGAACAGCCGGTCACGAGGCTCGTCGTAGGCGACGTCCGTCGGTTCGTTGGCCAGCACGGCGCTCGCGACGGGGGTCGCGTTTTCGCCAGCCGCCGTGCCGAAGACCTCGATCGACGAGCCCTGGAAATTTGCGGCAAAGATCAGGCCCGCGCGGTGGGCAATCGCGATGCCGCGCAGCGATATGGAGCCGACGGCGGGCACCTCCCGGTCGACCTGCCCGTCGAAGCCGGTCGCGTCGGGGCGGCCGTCGAAGCGATTGATGACCCGCAGGCTGCCCGGCGGCCCGCTGACGTCACCGGCGATATAGAGATTGTCCGACAGGTCGATTGCCATGCCGCGGTTGTTGCCGGCCTCGAAAGTCGCCAGCAGCTCCAGGTCCTCGTTCATGCGATCCACTTTGCCGGCGTTGCCCTGGCCGTTGTGCGAAACGTACACGTCGACGGCCGCGAAGACCGGCGGTGGCGTCTCAACGATGGGCGGCGGTGTATTGCCACCACCACCGCCGCCGCCACAGGCGACCAATACGGCGCCCGCCGTCAACGTCCAGCCCAAAGTTGCCAGCCGTTTGGCTTGCGCAATTTTCGTAGCAGTCCAGTTCATGTTCATGTCGTAATCGTCCCTATCTTGTTGATACTCTGTTTCGAGTCCGTGTCCGCCGCATTGGCGCGATGCGCGCCGTGCGACGGACGGAATGCTCATCGAATACCGGTGAGCCCAAGCGAGGTCGAGTTTGCAAAGCCGCGAATTGCCGGGCATGAGGGACCGTGCGCCCATTTACTGGGGTAATTACCCCGGGCCGCGCGTACGAAACCGCGTCGTTATGCGATTCCTGAAAGACCGAATTGACGTAACGCCGTCGTCTTCGATGGCTCGTTTTGTGAATGAGTCGACAGTTTTGCGAGCGATCGCTCGCCTGGCGCTCGCGCGATGCGTGCGAAAACCGGGCTAGTGGCGACGTTTCTTGCCGGGCCTGCCCGCGACTTCGGGCAACAGGCCCTTGCGGGCCGCATAGCGCACGACTTCGCCCGCGTCGTGCAGCCGCAGCTTGCGCATCATGTTGGTCCGGTGATTGTTTGCGGTCTTTACCGCGACGCCGAGAATAGCCGCAATTTCCCGGGTCGACCTGGATTCGGCGACGAGATGAAATAATTCCCGCTCGCGCGCGGTGAGCGCGCCGTAGGGATCGTCTCCGGGTTGCTCGAGATTCGACAATTGCGCTGCCAGCACTTTGGTCGCCTCCGGCCCGAAATACACCTCACCTCGCGCCAGCGCAGCGACCGCGTCCGTGAGTTCGGCTGAAGCGCTGTCCTTGACCAGGTAGCCCGATGCACCGGCCTCGACGATGGGCACGATGTACTCCTCGTCGTGATGCACCGTCAGCACGAGGATGCGGCATTTCGGCAATGCCTTGCGAACCTTGCGGACGACGTCGAGCCCGCCGAGGCGCGGCATGGTGAGATCGGTGACGACGACGTCGGGCTTCTCCGCAAGCGCGAGTTCGACGGCTTCGAGGCCGTCGCAGGCCTCAGCGACGATTTCGACGCTGCCGCCGTCGCGGAGAATGCGCACGATTCCTTTGCGAACGAGCTCGTGGTCGTCCGCCACAAGGACCCTGATTGGTGCGTTGATCACGATATCTCCAGAAAAAAGGGCCGGGAGGTCATCCTCCCGGCCCGGGTGCTCAGCGCCTTGCAGCCGTCGAAACTCGCTGCGCTGAAGCAGTGTCGGTCTCGACTCTGAACATAGGCGCTACCTCTTTTGCCTACGGCTGCAGCGGCTTGACGTCGATGCCGTTGCCGGCCACACCGTCGACCGTGACATCGAACGCCGTCTCGACCGGCGCAATGACCACGTTGAACAATGCCGCTCCCGTGAGCCCTGTTACCGCCTGCAGCGATACCGTGCTGCCGTCCGGCGCCGTCTGCTTCAGGCTGACCGCCTTGCCGACTATGGGCCGGAAGTCGGTGTCGTAGACGTTGATCTTGACGAGTTCGACTTCGCCGACCGTGGCTTCGCCGAGCAGGGCCGGCTCGAGGAACACGGTCGAGGCGCTGCCGTCACTCTCTGCCGACGTAGAGCCGCCGCCTTGCGGCGCCGACGCATTCGGCCCTGCCGCAGGGCTCTGTGCGCCTTCCTTCAGCTTGACCTGGATGTTGCCCTTGTCGATCACGTCGTCATCGAGGATGCGATCGTCCGTGTCGTAGTTGCAGCCCGTGATGCACTCGAGATGGAAGCGGTCGAAGTCACCGCCCTTAACGGTCTTCTTGCCCTTCGAATCGAGCGGATCGGCATCGACCACGCAGGCCTTGAACTCGACGTCCTTGGTCTTGGTTTTGCCGACTTCGATTTCGCCGAAGCCGCGGAACTCGAGGATATAGGTGCCGCTGTCGCCATTGTCGATCATGCCGCAGGTACCCTGCACCGCGCCGAGGTAGGTGATGTCTTTCATGTGAATCTTGACATCCGCGTCCTTGTCATTGAGATGCAGGTGGCCCTTGAGCTCGCCGTCCTTCTTGCGCTTCGGATCGAAGTGGAAGTCGATGGTGTCGCTATCGCCGTCGTCGTCGAGGTCGATGGCGTTGAGCTTGCCACTGCCCTTCACGCGGTCTTCGTCGTCGCCTTCGGGATCTTCCGGCTCGACCGTGACCGTGACAGTGGCGCTGGCCGGATTGCCGTGATCGTCACTGATCGTGTACTGGAACATGTCGACGCCTACGAAGTCCATGTTCGGCTCGTAGCTGACCATGTTGTCGTTGATGAACGCGAGGCCGTTGGACGGCATCGTCACCGCGTCGACCGTCAGCGGATCGTTCTCCGGATCCGAGTCGTTCGCAAGCACGTCGATCGTGACCGACAGGTTCTGCTGCGTCGTCTCGGCATCGTCGTTGGCCGTCGGCGGCTCGTTTTCGGTGTCGTTCGGCGCGCACAGCTCCACCGCCCAGGAGTCGATCTGGCCGGAGTCCTGCGGGAACGCGTCCGAAATCGTCAGCGTCCAGTCGCCGTTGGCGTCCTCGTCATTGAACGCTGCCAACGCCTGCACGGGCTTGAACGTACCGCCGCTGGTCCAGTCGTTACAGCCGATGACCGAGGCCGCATCGTCGTCGAACTCGACGTTGATGCCGTCCTCGCTACCGCAGACGTCGCCGTCGAACAGCGTGATGCTCGTGCCTTCCGGGCTCTCGAGCTCGAAGGTCAGGTCGCCCATGTAGGTGTGCGAGCCGCTCAGGTTACGGATGTTGACGTCGGTGATCGCCTCGGTCTCGCCGCTGACGGTCGCCGTCGTTACTGACGAGAGCGGGAACTCGAACACGTTCGTGGGGAACGGAGGAATGCCCGCCTCGTAGGTCGTGCAGTTCTTGGGCGGCGGATTGACGATGCCGCCGCAGGAGAACAGCTCGACCTGGTCCACGTACCAGCCGTCGTTGCCGTTACAGCCGTCCTGGCCGAAGTCGAAGCGCAAGCGAATCGTGTCGCCCGGCGTCACGCCGGCCGCCGCGAGGTCGATCTGCGACTGCCCCCAGTCACCCTGGACTTCGCCCTGGTTGCCGCCGTGGAAGGCCTCCTCTCCCCCCTTGGGATTGGTGTTCTGGTCGGCCGAACCATTGAGCGAGCCGTTGTAGGGATTGTGCACGAAGGCCGAGGCCGGAATGACCGTGTACTCGCCGCCGTTGATGCTGATCATCACGTTGCCGCCGTCGTAGCCGACTTCGGTGTTGACGTAGTGCTCGAACATCATCTGCGACGGGTCGGTCGGGTGCACCTCGATCGCCGGGCTCTCGAGCCACAGATGGCCCGATTCGTCGTCCGTCGTGCAGTTGCCGAGGTCGCGCCGGTTTTCCTGGAACATGACGTTACCGCCGTGTGCCGATCCGTCGCGGTTGTCGGGCAAATCGCCCGAGCGCAGGTACCATTCCACGGTGTCGAGCGTCGCTTTCGTGACGCCTTCCTGGCCCGTGGTCCAGTCGCCCGGGCCGCCTTCCCAGTCTTCATTGAAGAACGTCAGGGTCTCCGCCGAACCGCACATCGGTGCGGGCGCCGCGTCGAGCATCGACTTGAAGCCGCACTTCTTGGTCACGTCGAAGCGCATCTCGACGGCCTCGATCGCTGCCGCTACCTGCTCGCAGTCGGCAGCGGTAATGATCTCACCCGAGAGTTCCGGCGTCGGGTCGATCGTGTCGTCGTTCTCGCCGACGTGGCCCGGGTTCGTGCCGGTGCCGTCCTCGGCGCTCGTTACGAGCTTGGTGAGGTTGACACCGATGAGATCGGCGCACGCCAGTTCAAGATTGTCCGCATTCTCTGCGAAGTTTGTCGAGGGCGTGTTGTAGACCGAGTTCGCGCGCCAGAAAATGTGCGCCGCCTTGGTAAGACCGATGGCGTTGATGGTTATCGGCGCGGGCCGCAGCGAGCCGTCGTCGTAGG
>JBFISV010000034.1:0-15245 GCA_041608415.1 Woeseiaceae bacterium | reverse complement strand
GGTCGCGAGGGAACAGGCACGAGCGGCGTTTACGTTTGCCGAAGATCTGTCCGAACTCGTCGACAACGACCTGCTCGATGCCGTCGCGGACGGGCGTGAGCTTACGGCAGCCGTCGGCGAGGCGCAGCGTAACGAGCGTTCGATGATAACCTCGAAAGCCGGCCGCGCCTCGGGCGGCATCGACACCGCGAGCATGAGCCGCAATACCGGCGGAACCGGCATTGCGGGCCGCCGCACGACCAGGATCTCGAGCCCCGTGGCCGCCATCGGCCAAACCGCGGCGCGCAGCGCACGCCGCGACGGTGCGAGCGCTAAAGCATCGCGCTCACGCGAGGAGATCGAGCTCGTCTTCGACAGAAATAAAGGTGCGATCTTTTCGCTTTATAACCGCGCGCTGCGCCGCGATCCCTCGCTGGAGGGCAAGCTCGTATTGCAAATCACGATCGCTCCGAACGGCGCGGTAATCGCTTGTGAAATCGTTTCGAGCGAGCTCGCCGACTCCGAGCTCGAGCGGAAGCTCGTGCAACGCATCAAGCTGTTTCGCTTCGAGGCGCGGGACGTCGAGTCCATCACGACGACCAAGCCGATCGACTTCTTCCCCGCCTAGGGAGGCTCTGATTAATTCGCGTCCCACGATAACGTATTGAAAAGATCAGGGTTGCGCTCATTTGGCCTGTGGCTTTGTTGCGCTCCTTGCGAGTATCGACATACGCGCGGCGGAACGCGCCGCACCACAGGCCAGATGAACGCAACGTGTGCGATGAGAATTAATCAGAGTCTCCCTAGTTTGCGTTCGCCACCACGCCGGACCCGACCGCCAGGCAATCGTGCCCGAAAATCTTAAGGCCGGCGCCGAGAGTCTCGTGATCCACGCCGATGTAGTAGCCGGCGGGAGTCACAGCGGAACCCTGGTCGATGGCGAATCTGTATGAAGGTGTGCTGGAGGTAAACTCGCCGGCATCGCACTTGGCGCCGGCCAACTGCTCGGTCGTTGGCTGAATGCCGCAAAACCAGCCCGCATTGGGGCTCTTGAAGAAGTAACTGAGTTTCGGGGTCGCAGGCGATCCGGAGCACTGTGCACGAAAGCTGAGGTCGCCATTGGTGATCAGCGTGGTCGTCTCTCCGACGCTCAACCCGACCCAGAATCCTTGTGCAGCGCCGCCGCTTGCGGCCACCCCGGTACCGAGCTGACCGTTCGGCTTGATCACGACGGGCAGGCCCTCGGCGCTCAGGTTGGTGCCGGCGATGCCCGCAACGAAAGTCTTTGTTTGGCCGTTGCCAATACGGATCGTATTCGCGTCCGCTGCATGACCCGGATTACCGATCGCGATATTGTTGTTACCGGTCGTGATGTTTGCACCGGCGCCCGTGCCCAGCATGATGTTGTTGTTGCCCGAGGTGAGGCTCGCAGCGGCGTCGTTGCCGAGCGCAGTATTGTTGTCGCCGGTCGTGACATTCGTGCCGGCGCGGTTACCCAGCGCGGTATTGTTGAAACCCGTGGTATTTTCAAACAACGCGAACGGCCCGCCAGCAGTGTTACCGGTGCCCGTCTCGTTCATATTGAGCGCAAGGGCCCCAAAGGCGGCATTGAAGTCGCCCGTTGTGTTGCTTGTAAGCGCAAACGCCCCGTGAGCGCTGTTGTATTCGCCGGTCGTGTTGCTGAAGAGCGCGAAGTCGCCTGTCGCGGTATTTTCGATTCCCGTGGTGTTGGCAAAAAGCGCTGCATTGCCGCTCGCGGTATTGAATTCGCCCGTGGTGTTGCTGTACAGGGCGGTGATGCCGCTGGCGGTATTCGAGCGCCCGGTCGTGTTCTTGCGAAGCGCGGAGGCTCCGCTGGCCGTATTGCCGTAGCCGCTGGTGTTGTCGCGGAGCGCGGCGGTACCGCTGGCCGTATTGTCGATGCCCGTGGTGTTGCTGAGCAGCGCATTGCGTCCGGTCGCGGTATTGTTGTTGCCTGTCGTATTGCTTTTCAGCGCCGCGACTCCGCTGGCGGTGTTGCTGTGACCGATCGAATTGAACTGCAGCGCGGCGACACCGATTGCCGTATTGCTGTTGCCGCTGGTGTTGCTGAGAAGCGCGGCACTGCCGTTCGCGGTGTTGTTGGTTCCGGACGTGTTGTTTCGCAGAGCGGAATTACCGCCGGCCGTGTTGTTATCGCCCGAATCGTTGTTATACAGGGCAGCGGTGCCGATCGCGGTGTTGTTTTTACCCGTCGAATTGAGGTAGAGCGCATTGCGGCCGAAGGCGCTGTTGTTGACGCCGGTCGTATTGCTTAAGAGCGCGTTCTTGCCCGCCGCGGTGTTGTTTCCGAGGCTGACCGTGACGCCTCCGGTGGTCGTGGAATCTTCGACGGCGGTGATCGTAAGATCGTACGTCACGGATCCGGTACTGGTGGCGATCGTCAGCAAGTAGTCTCCGGACGCGACCGGGGATACCGCGCTCGCGACCAGTTCGGTTGACGTCTCGGCATCGACCGACAAAGTCCCGAACGTGCCCAGCGTGACCACTGCGTCGCTGCCGTTCGATAGATTCACGCCGGCAATGTCGAGTTGCAGTGACGACTCATTGCTTACCGTGATGCTGGCGATGATGGGTTCCTGCGCCTGCGACACGGCGGCAACCAACAGTAACCCCAGCGGTACAGCCCGCCGCGCAATGTAAATGAATGACATGTTCTTCCCCTTGATCATTTCGACGCCATGGCCGCCACGACCCAGTCGCGTTGCGTTTGTAGTCCGAACCACTATGTGGATTCGTTCACCGGCGACGTTTCGTTTTTTGCGGCGTCTTTGTTACGCCATTAATTCGCCGACCAGGTGAGTCTCGACATGCGAAGATCGCTGGTGCTCGGTCCGTGGCCCAGAGAGACCCCGAAATCACGCGCGGACTAACGACTCGGCGTCGAGCAGTCGTTGTTAAGAGAAATCTAGCACAACCGGCTGCCCGTTTTTGCAGTTCGTATTTAACAGTCGTGTTATTCGGAGCCAAATCCGCATTGAACATAACCTGTAATGCGCGCCGCCTTGTCCTGCAATGACGGCAATACCAGGTTCGGCCAGCGGCCGTCTGGAGGCGTGAATTATCCGGGCGCGGGGCTTGCGCGGCAGAAACGGCCGTGGCCAGCTAGCACGATTGTCTGCCGTCGCGCGGAGTCCTGGTTATCTTCGCGCCGCCGTACCCGGTCCATCGGATAGGGCAGGCCCGACTCATTGCGGCCGTCCGGTGCGAGGTCCGGTAGCTGATAGGCGGTGTTGTTCGGATCGAGTCCGCGCGCCTTGGTCGAATAGCTGTGATAAACGGCGCCGTTGTCGCCTTTCTTGAA
The DNA here is from genome assembly GCA_041608415.1 of Woeseiaceae bacterium. Classification (GTDB taxonomy): domain Bacteria; phylum Pseudomonadota; class Gammaproteobacteria; order Steroidobacterales; family Woeseiaceae; genus UBA1847. The sequence continues at coordinate 11,923 of JBFISV010000034.1, read as the reverse complement.
CGCGCTCAGGCCGGGCAGTTCCTCGGCCGCGTCTTCGAGTCTGCGGTAGTTGTATCGAGCGCCGCCGGCCTGCTCGGGGTCGAACGACACGTGGGAGTCGTAATTGAAAGAATTACCGGGTGACGACAGCCAGGGGAAACACCACCCCATGCGGTCACGATAGTCGAGCAGCTTGCTGAGCGGCCCCCTGAAAGTCGCGACGAGGCGGACGTCCCGCGACCGCAAATGTTCGACGACCCCGTTGTAACCGTCCGCCCGGAAGGAGCACGACTTGCAGCCGGCGTCCCAGTCGGGGTGAAACATGAAGTGGTATGCGAGCAGCTGCGAGCAATCGCCGAACGCCTGCGCCAGCGTGACGGTGCCGCCTTCGGCATCGAACCGGTACTTTTTGTCGACCTTGCGCCACGGCAGCGGGCGGCGCTTCTCCGCCACGCGATCGCGAGCGGCTTACAAGGCCCTCTCTTCCGCGAGCAAGTCGCGCCTTGCGAGCAGCCAATGTTCATCGGATGCAATCTCGTTCATTGTCCGCCCTCCGGTTTACCGATGCGGGAGCTGCATTTTGCACCAAATCGTGCGATCGAAGCGTATTATCCGGGTTCTCGCGGTGCGTTCGGACGCTGGCGCCGCAAGCATCGATTCTGCCACCGAATCCGAGGAGGAGAGCCCGTTGATTGCAAGGACCGCCCTGGACGGCGCGCGCCGTCGACGCATGTATTTGTTTCGCCACGGGGCCGTCGACTACATCGATGCCGACGGCGGCTGGGTAGACGATCCCGACGCTGTCGATCTCAACGACAAAGGTCGCATGCAGGCCGCCGCCATGGCGAGCCTGTTTTCGGATATCACGGTCGATCGCGCAATTTGTTCGGGACTGCCGCGGACGCGGCAGACGGGGAGCATCGTGCTCGGACCGCGTGCAATCGAGCTCGAAGTATTCGACGAACTCGAGGAAATACGACCGGCGAAAGGCGAGCCTGCGGGCGGCTATGACCTGCATTCCGACATTGCTTTTTCGCACTGGCGCGCAGGCGACCCGGAGGCACGTTTCCTCGGCGGTGAGCGTTACCACGATTTCTACGAACGTATCGAGTCCGCGATGCGCACACTGCTGGCCGACGACGACTGGAACAACCTCGCCGTCTTCGCGCACGGCGGCACGAACGCCGCGGCACTCGGCTGGGTGACGGGCCTCGGCCTGCAGGGATTCGGCCTGATCGACCAGGCGACGTGTTGCCTCAATATCGTCGATTTCGACGTAGGCGAGGCAGGCGAGGTATGCCGCACGGTCGTGCGCGGCATCAACATTACGGCGGACGATCCGGTGATGCGGCACCGCCACTCGGGTGACGTGGAGTCGCTCGCGCGACGAATCCAGCGCATGCAGGCCGTCTGACGGCGGCTCCGCGGATGCAGGCAATGGACGGACCCAGCGCTATTGCGCCGTCGGCGGGTTTTCCGCCGATCGCGCGCGCGGACGCCGAAATCCTGATCCTGGGAAGTCTCCCGGGCCGCCGCTCGATCGCCGAGGGACAGTATTACGCGCATCCGCAGAACGCGTTCTGGCGCATCATGGCGGAGCTGTACGGCGTCGGTGAGACTTACGACGAGCGCTGCCGGGGCATGATCGAGGCAGGCATTGCCGTCTGGGACGTGCTGAGGCAATCGGTGCGGCCCGGCAGCCTGGACGCCGACATCCGGCTCGACTCGGCACGCGCGAACGATTTCGGGACGTTTTTCGAACGCCACGTTGCGATACGGCGGGTGTGCTTCAACGGGCTCAAGGCAGAGGCGTTATTCCGCCGCTTCGTCTTGCCGGCAGTTGCGAACCGGGCACTCGAACTAGTAACGTTGCCATCGACGAGCCCCGCACACGCGTCACTGTCCTTCGACGACAAGCTCAGGAAATGGCGACGTGGATTGCGGGACGATTGAGCACCGTCACCGGAGGCAGGAAACATGATTGGCTACATCACGCTCGGCACGAACCAGTTCGACAAAGCCGCGGAATTCTACGATGCGCTGTTCGCGTCCATCGGTGCCGGGCGCATCATGGAGGCGGACACGTTCGTCGCGTGGAGTACCAGCATGCAGGCGCCCGCTGTTTCGATCATCAGGCCGCATGACGGCAAGCCCGCTACCGTGGGCAACGGCGTGATGATCGCGATTGCGCTCGACTCGACGGACAAGGTCGATGCGTTTCATGCCAAAGCCCTCGAACTGGGCGGGACCGACGAAGGCGCGCCCGGTCCGCGAGGCGACAACTTCTACGCCGGCTATTTTCGCGATCTCGACGGCAACAAGCTCAACGGTTTCTGCATGAGTTCCGCGTGACATGACGGATGCGGCGATCTTCGGGCCGTTCTTCGCGATGATCGGGCTGACGCTGGTTGTCTGGACGGTGATGTACGTGCGCCGCACCCGGCACCTGATTTCGGAGCGTATTCATCCGCAGCGGCTGGCAACACCGGAAAAAGTCGCGGCCGGGTTGCCGGAATGGGTCAACAATCCCGCGAACAACCTGAAAAATCTGTTCGAACTGCCGGTACTGTTTTACGCGCTTTGCCTGTATTTGTTCGTCACCGCGAGCGTGGACCTCACGTATGTCGTCGCGGCCTGGGTCTTCGTCGGGTTTCGTGCGCTGCACAGCCTGATTCAATGCACGTCGAATCGCGTGATGAACCGCTTCCGCACCTACGCGGCGGCGTCGCTGGCGCTCTGGTTCATGGCGCTGCGGGCGGGGATATTGTTTGTCGCGGATGGAGTCGGCGCGTAAAGATGGCTCAGAGCGCCCCGTCGCCGGTCTCGCCCGTGCGAATGCGCCAGGTCTGCTCGAGGTTGGTGACGAAGATCTTGCCGTCGCCGACCTTGCCGGTCTTGGCGCTCTCGATGATCACCTCGATCGTTCGTTCGAGCAAATCGTCGCTGATGGCAACCTCGATCTTCGCTTTGGGCAGGAAATCAACGACGTATTCGGCGCCCCGATAAAGCTCGGTATGGCCCCGCTGGCGGCCGAAACCTTTGACTTCGGTCACTGTCATACCCTGTATGCCGACCTCCGCGAGGGCATTCCTGACGTCGTCCAGTCTGAATGGCTTTACGATCGCAGTGACAAGCTTCATGCGGGCAAACTCCTCGGAAACGAAGCGCGTATGCTAGCAATACGGCACCGTGAAGTGTACAAAGAATCATTCGAAAAACGCCGCATGAATCGACGATGGCCGGGTTGAACGAGATTTTCCGCGAGCCTGACGGGCTGCGCTATCAGGGCGCGGCTGTACTCTATGCGTTCGTTGCCTATCTGGTTGGTTTCACTGGCCTTTTTTCGGAGTCGTTGGCCCTGGCGCTGGCCTCGACGGTGCTGCTCGCCCATGCGATGACGGTGGCGGCCTACATGGTGCACGAGTGTGGCCATAACACGGTTTTTCGCGAGCGCCGCATGAACGCAAAGCTCGGCCGCGCGATGAGCTGGCTGTGCGGCGCCGCCTATGGCACGTTCGAAGACATTCGCTACAAGCATTTCCGCCACCACGTCGATAACGATGACGTCGTATGGTTCGATTACGACGCGTTTTTCGAGCGTCACCCGGTCCTGACGAAGGTCGTGCAGGCGCTCGAATGGGCCTACGTGCCGGCGCACGATCTCGTCATGCATTTCATCATGGTATTTACGTCGTTCATCATCCCGGAGCGCCGCAACCAGCGTGCGAGGAACGTTTTCGTCATCGCGATCCGCGGCGGCCTGTTTATCGCGCTACTGGTATTCTTTACGCGCGTTGCGGTTTTGTATGCAATTGCATACATGCTCATGATGCAGGTGCTGCGCTTCATGGATATGCTGCAACACGATTATCCTTACAACTTGACGCTCTTCAAATACGAAAATCCGCCGCACAAGGGTGACGCCGAGTGGGAGCAGGAGCACACGTTCAGCAACCCGCTGTCTCTCGGCTTCGAGAAGCTGAACTGGCTCGTGCTCAATTTCGGCTTTCACAACGCCCACCATGCGGACATGCATGTGCCGTGGTACCGCTTGCCGGCGCTGCACCGCGAGCTCACGGGCAACGATCCGGACCGCGTGATCCCGTTCACATCACAACTGAAACTGTTCCATCATAATCGTGTATCGCGCGTGCACAACGAGCAACCGGAGGGCTATCCCAAGGGCGCGGCATACCTGCAAACGGCGCGCGCCGGCGCCGGGCCGATCGGCGGCAATGCCGCATCTTTTCTGACATCATTTTGACGGGAGACCCGCATGGCGAACGAAGTCGGTAAAGTCGGCTGGATCGATATGACGGTCGAGAACGCGACAGAGATGCGTGACTTTTATGCCACGGTCGTGGGACTCGAGCCCGAGGACGTCGGCATGGGGGACTACAGCGATTACAACATGACGATGCCCGCCAACGGCGAGCCGGTCGCGGGCATCTGCCACGCGCGGGGCAGTAACGCCGATTTGCCGCCCGGGTGGCTGATCTACTTCGTCGTCGAGGACGTCGAGGCCAGCGCCGCCCGGTGTTCGGAGCGTGGCGGCAAACTGCTCGTGGCGGTACGCGATCTCGCCGGCGGCAAATTCTGCGTCATCGAAGATCCGAACGGTGCTGTCGCCGCGCTGTACCAGCCTTGAGCCGGGTAACGGGAAGCGCCAGCATGTTCGATTTCGATTTCGGCCTCGGCGAGGACATCGACCTGCTGCGGGATACCGTACGTGCATTCGCGACGGACCGCATCGCGCCGCGCGCGGAGAGCATCGATCGTGACAACGAGTTTCCGCGCGACCTGTGGCCGGAGCTCGGCGAGCTGGGACTGCTCGGCATCACGGTCGACGAGGCCGACGGCGGCGCGGGCCTCGGGTACCTGGCGCACGTGGTCGCCATGGAGGAGATCAGCCGCGCGTCGGGGTCGGTCGGCCTGTCGTACGGCGCGCATTCGAACCTGTGCGTGAATCAGCTGCGCCGCTGGGGCAATGACCGGCAAAAACACCTCTACCTTCCGGCACTCATAAGCGGTGAGCACCTGGGCGCTCTCGCGATGAGCGAACCGGGCGCCGGGTCCGACATCATGGGTATGCGCACGACGGCCGAGAGAGACGGCGACGAATACGTGTTGAACGGTTCCAAAATGTGGATCACGAATGCACCGCAGGCCGATACGATGATTGCCTACGCCGTCACGGATCCGGACGCCGGGAATCGCAAACTCAGCGCGTTCGTGCTCGAGCGCGCCATGCCGGGGCTGTCGACGCCGCAGAAGCTCGACAAGCTGGGCATGCGCGGCTCCGACACGAGTGAAGTGCTGCTCGAGAACTGCCGGGTTCCGCGCGAAAACCTGCTGGCCGAGGAGGGCAAGGGCGCTCAGATTCTCATGAGCGGCCTGGACTACGAGCGTCTCGTGCTGGCTGGCGGGCCGCTCGGCATCATGCGCGCCTGCATGGACCTCGTCATTCCCTACGTGCACGACCGCAAGCAGTTCGGCCAGCCGATCGGAGAGTTTCAGCTCATGCAGGGCAAGCTCGCCGACATGTACACGACGATGAACGCCTGCCGCGCGTATGTCTACTCCGTCGCCGCGGCCTGCGACCGGGAAGACGCGACCCGCTTCGATGCGGCCGCTTGCATCCTGCTGGCGGCGGAGAAAGCCACCTGGATGGCGAGCGAGGCGATCCAGGCGCTGGGTGGCAACGGGTATATCAACGAATACCCGGCCGGACGGCTGTTGCGGGACGCGAAGCTGTACGAGATCGGCGCGGGCACCAGCGAGATTCGCCGTATGTTAATCGGCCGGGAGTTGTTCAATGCGACGCAGTAGTACCGGGGGGTCAAACGACCAGCCATGCCCGTGATCAAGTCCAGGATCGACCGCGGCTCGTCCGATTTCGACAAAAACCGCGAAGCCAACGTAGCGCTGGCCGCGGACTTGCGCGCGCTCAACGAGACGATCATGGAGGGTGGTTCGCACCGGGCACGTGAAAAACATTTATCGCGCGGCAAGCTGTTACCGCGCGATCGAATCAGGGTGCTCATCGACGAATCCTCGCCGTTTCTCGAACTGGGCCGGCTCGCGGCCCACAAGCTGTACGACGACGACGTGCCCGCGGCCGGAATCATCACCGGGGTAGGGCGGATTCACGGCACCGACTGCATGATCGTGGCTAACGACGCCACCGTGAAAGGCGGCACGTACTACCCCATTACGGTCAAGAAACACCTGCGCGCACAGGAAGTCGCCGAGCAAAATCGTCTTCCCTGTATCTACCTCGTCGATTCCGGCGGCGCGTTTCTGCCGCGCCAGGACGAAGTATTTCCCGACAAGGAGCATTTCGGCCGTATTTTTTATAACCAGGCGCGACTTTCGGCCCGCGGCATCCCGCAGATAGCCGCGGTGCTCGGCTCATGCACGGCTGGCGGGGCATATGTGCCGGCAATGTGCGACGAAGCGATCATCGTCCGCAATCAGGGCACGATATTTCTCGGTGGTCCGCCGCTCGTCAAGGCCGCTACGGGCGAGGTCGTCGATGCGGAGACGCTCGGCGGCGGCTCCGTGCATTCGCGAATTTCGGGCGTAACCGACCACCTGGCCGAAGACGATTCGCACGCGCTGTCGATCGCGCGCGACATCGTTTTCAATCTCAACCGGCCGCGGCACGACCATCTCGTCGTACGCGAACCTTCCGATCCGGCCTATCCGGCCAAGGACATTTACGGGATCGTTTCGCGTGAATACCGATTTCCATACGACGTCCGGGAAATCATCGCGCGGATCGTGGATGCCTCCGAGTTCCATGAATTCAAGAAGCTCTATGGCGCGACGCTCGTATGCGGTTTCGCGCACATCAACGGTTACCCCGTCGGCATCATTGCAAACAACGGCATCTTGTTTCCCGAGTCGGCGCAAAAGGGTGCGCATTTCATACAGCTGTGCAATCGCCGCGCCGTACCGCTGGTGTTCCTGCAGAACATCACCGGGTTCATGATCGGCAAGCGGGTAGAGCATGCGGGTATCGCCAAGGACGGCGCGAAAATGGTCAACGCGGTGGCGACTGCAACGGTGCCGAAGTACACCGTAGTGATCGGCGGCTCGTTCGGCGCCGGCAACTACGCGATGTGCGGGCGTGCCTACAATCCGCGCATGCTCTGGATGTGGCCGAACGCGCGCATCTCCGTTATGGGCGGCGAGCAGGCGGCCAGCGTGTTGGCGACCGTAAGAGCGGACGGCCTGGAGTCGCGCGGGGAGTCCTGGGCGGATGCCGACAGGGCCGCATTCGAAGCGCGGATTCACGAACAATACGAGGCTCAGGGCCACCCCTATTATTCGAGCGCGAGATTGTGGGATGACGGCGTCATCGATCCGGTCGAAACCCGTGATGTGCTGTCGCACGCCTTGTCGATCGGCTGTAACCGGCCGCGGGAAGACGAAGGGCCGCTCGGAATCTTCCGAATGTAGTCACTAAAGCCCCGAGTTGCGCAATAATGGGTTGCGGCAGCCGACACTGCACCCATAAAATCCCGCCCCCCCGGGGCACCGTCCACTGGCGAATAACGCATATGGCACTCGATTACGACACTCTCATGGCCACGTCGATCGTGGATCTGCCATTCACCTACAGCGACACGGAGACGATGTTGTATGCCCTGAGCGTCGGCCTCGGCCGGGACCCGCTGGACGCTCGGGAACTGCCGTTCGTGTCGGACGATGGCGGTCCGGTCAAGACGCTGCCATCGTTCGCGACCGTGCTCGTCCCGGACATGTTCCCGCCCGATCTCGGCTGGGATTACAGCCAGGTGTTGCATGCCGAGCAGCGGCTGACGCTTTTTCGCCCTTTGCCGGCGGCGGCTGATTTACACATCGACAAGCGCATCGTCGACGTATTCGACCGCGGACCGAAACTCGGGGCACTCTTGCTGTTCGAGGCCGAAGGGCGGCTCGCGAAGGACGGCACCGTCCTGTTCAGTTTGAGCAATACCATCGTGGCCCGTGGCGACGGCGGTTTCGGCGGCGCGAACGGCAAGGGTCCGACGCCGCACCGGGTCCCGCGGCGCGAGCCCGACCTGTCCTGCGACCTGGAGACGCGGCCCGACCAGGCGCTGCTCTATCGACTCAACGGCGATCGCAACCCGCTGCATTCAGATCCGGGGCTGGCGAGAAAAGCCGGCTTCGAGCGGCCAATTCTGCACGGCTTGTGTACTTACGGCGTCGCCTGCCATTCCATCATGAAAACCATCTGCGGCTACGACCATACGCTTGTGACGGGCCTCGATGCGCGTTTCTCGGCCCCGGTGCTGCCGGGCGATACGATCAGGACGGATATGTGGCAGGAAAGCAATATCGTATCGTTCCAGTGCACCGCGAGGGAGCGCGACGTCGTGGTGCTCAGGAACGGCAAGTGCACGCTGGTCGTATAATCGCCCCGCGGCCTGTCGCGATGCCGTGAGCCGACAAAATTGCGGCCCGGTGCCGGAACTTTGGCTGCGGCCCCGGGTTCCAAAAGAGTAATCCGGGTATTGAGATCAAGCGTCAGGAGGTTACCGATTAACAAGCTCGTCCTGTCTGCCGTCGCGCTGCTCTGCGTTTCGGGCCCCGTTGTAGCCGCGGAACTCCCGACCAGCTTTCCCGGGATCTCCGTCGATTCACGGACCCTGCGGGTGCAGCAAAAGGTCGAAGAACTCTACGAGCGCGGCGAATACGAGCGTGCGATGTTCATTTACCAAAACGAACTCGCGCCCATCGGCGACAAGTACGCGCAGTACATGATCGGTTACATGCACTGGACCGGCACCGGCGTCGCGGAAGATCTCCCGACCGCGGTGGCCTGGCTCAGGCTCGCGGCCGAACGGTCGAATCCCGAATTCATCGCTGCGCGCGATCAGGCCATCCGCAGCCTGGGCGCCGCGGGTTCAGAGCGTTCCGATCGGATATACCTGCAATTGCTACAGGAGTATTCGGATGCCGTCATCCTGCTGGGGCTGATTCGAGCCGACATCGAATCGATGCGGCCACGCAGCGACTCGCGGATCACCGGTGGCAGCAGGCCGCTCATGATCTTCGATTCGCAATCAGGACCTGCAATATCGGCGGACGAACACAACCGCCGGATCCGCAAACGCATCGAGAACTCGCTCGAGCTCCTGGTCCGGCAGCTCGATCACGACGGACTCTCTGCAAATGTCGACGACATCGACATTGACGAGCTCGAGACACTCGTGCGCAGTCACGTCGCGACACTTGTCGAGCGCTGAATCGAGCGCTCGCGATCACGGCGCCAGCCCCGCCGACAATATGCGCGGGAATTCAATGACGACCTGCTCAGCCATTGCGGTGTCGCCGTGGTACCACTTCGGAATCCAGTTGATCGAGCCCATGATGGCGTTACCGGTCATACGCACATCGCAATCCGCGATGCTGCCGTCGGCGATGCCTTCCTCGAGCAGCGCCTCGAAAGCTGCACCGTGCTTGCGTGAAAGCTCGAGAACCTCGTCGCGGTGCTCCGGCTCGAGCGACGGGATCTCGCTCATGATGGCGATGGGGCCGCGGTCGCCCACCATGGCGTCGACGTGATTTCGCAGGTAGCGCACGACCTTGTCCATGCCATTACCGCCGTCGGCAATGGCCGAGTGCATCGCCTCGCGACCGATATCGGCGGCCCGCACGTAGCACAGGTAGACCAGTTCTTCCTTGTTGCGCACGTAATAGTAAAGGGCCGCGTCGGTGAGTCCGAGCCTGGCGGCAACGTCCTTGAGCGACGTGCCGCTGAATCCTTTCTCATTGAAACAGTGCGCCGCTGCGCGCAGCATGCGGTCTTTCTGCAGTTGAAATCGGGATTCTTCGGCACTGCCGACCATGCGGGATCCTGTGACCTTGTGGCCGAATCGCTTGAGTTTCGGCGAAGAGTGCATTATTTTAATCGGGATTAAAATTTTTGCAATAGCGGAAGCGATTGATATCCATTGCGTTTTCGCCCCGCGCGGCGAGAAATCGTGCTGCACAGCCCCGGAGACTCGACATCATGAGCACGGTAGCCAGTGATCCCCTGATAGCCCGCGAGACCGACGCAGCCCCGCTGCGCTTCGTCACGGCCGCATCCCTGTTCGACGGCCACGATGCCGCGATCAACATCATGCGGCGCCTGATCCAGGCGCAGGGTGCGGAGGTCGTGCACCTCGGCCACAACCGCAGCGTCGACGACATCGTCCGGGCTGCAATCCAGGAAGACGCCGACGGGATCGCGGTCAGTTCCTACCAGGGAGGGCACAACGAGTTCTTCCGTTACATGATCGACCGTTTGCGTGAATTCGACGCCGGCCACATCCGTGTCTTCGGTGGCGGTGGCGGTACCATCACCCCGGACGAAATCAGCGAGCTCATGGCCTATGGGGTCGAGCGCATTTACCATCCGCACGACGGCATGGAAATGGGTCTCGAGGCCATGATCCGCGACCTCGTCCAGCGTACGCGTGAGGCGCGCAGGCCGACGCGGGCGATCGTTTGCAACGATCGCGAATCGACGACTGACGTCGCGGCCACGATTTCGGCGATCGAAGAAGGCCTGTTTTCCGGCGCCGAGCTCGAGAAACTGCGCAAGGAGTGGGACCTGCAGGCAACGCAAGCGCCGGTGATCGGAATCACCGGAACGGGCGGTGCCGGCAAGAGCAGCGTCACGGACGAGCTACTGAACCGATTTCTCGCGAGCTTCGAGGACAAGTCGGTCGCGGTGCTCGCCGTCGATCCGACGCGCAGGCGCACCGGCGGCGCGCTGCTCGGCGACCGCATTCGCCTGAATTCCCTCAGGTCCAACCGGGTTTACATGCGCTCGATCGCGACGCGGCGCCAGCATCTCGCGACCAGCGAAATGCTCGGCGACCACATTCGATATCTCAAATCGCTCGGATTCGATCTGATTCTCGTCGAGACGGCCGGCATCGGCCAGAGTGACAGTGAGATCGTCGACCTCGTCGATTTCTCCGTTTACGTGATGACGAGCGATTACGGCGCCGCGAGCCAGCTCGAAAAAATCGACATGCTCGACTTCGCCGATTTGATCGTACTGAACAAATATGACAAGCGCGGCGCCGAAGACGCACTGCGCGACATACGCAAGCAGTGGAAGCGCAATCATGCAAGCTTCGACGTGCAGGACGACGACATCCCGGTCTACCCGACCATAGCCAGCCAGTTCAACGACCCGGGAGTCACCTGGATGTTCGTCGAGCTTTGCCGCCGCGTAAATGAAAAACTCGGCAACGAAACGGCACTGACGGTGCCGGCTATGGACGTCACGGTCAAAGAGCCGCGTGCAACGGCGATGATACCCGGCAGGCAAATACGCTACCTGGCCGAAATCGCGGAACAGGGCCGCAGCATCAATCGCCAGTGCGAGGCGCAGGCGGACATCGCGAGTCGATTGCAACATCTGTACGAGGCGCTCAACGTCCTCGAGGATCCGGCTTTGCCGGAGCCGCTGGCGGCGTATCCGCAAGACGCGCTGTCGGACGAGACGGACCGCAGCCGCGCGGCGCTGCGACAGCGCTACCAGGAAACGCTCGCGGATCTGACGCCCGAGTCGGTGCGCCTGTTGCGGGAGTGGCCGCAGCGGAAAGCCGGGGTCACGTCCGAAACTTACAGCTACACGGTTCGCGGCCGCGAATTCAAGGGCAGCAACTACCGTGAATCGCTGAGCCACCAGAAGATTCCGAAAATCGCTGCCCCGGACTATCGGGACTGGGGCGAGTTGCTGCGCTTTCTCACGCGGGAGAACCTGCCCGGCGGCTATCCCTACACCGGCGGTGTCTTCCCGTATCGCCGGCTCGGTGAAGACCCGACTCGCATGTTCGCGGGCGAGGGCACACCCGAGCGCACGAATCGCCGATTTCATTATTTGTCACAGGGCCAGGATGCGGCGCGCCTGTCCACGGCGTTCGATTCGGTC
>JBFISV010000033.1:0-15255 GCA_041608415.1 Woeseiaceae bacterium | reverse complement strand
TTGCCGAATACGGCGTCGGCGATCGGGCCGACGTTGTCGGCGATGACAATTTTTTTGAAGAAGCCCCACAGGATCAGGAAGATGCCGGCGTCGATCGCCGCGGCCGTGACGCTGCGCCGCTTGACGATCTGCGGCAGCAGGTTCCGCGCCCGCTCGATCGGGCCGGCGACGAGCTGCGGGAAGAACGCGACGAACAGCGCAAAGTCGAAGATGTCGCGCGTCGGCTCGAGCTGCCGCCGGTAAATGTCGATCGTGTAGCTCAGCGACTGGAAGGTGTAGAACGAAATGCCGACCGGCAAAATGATGGCAAGCGTCGGCATGTCGGGCGTCATGCCGACGAGGGTCATCAGGTCCGCGAAGCTGTCGGCGAAGAAATTGAAGTATTTGAAGAAGCCGAGAATCGTGAGGTTCGTCGCGACGGACAGCGTCAACAGGTAGCGGCGTTTGCGCTCCTCGGTCTGACCATGCAGGGCGCGGCCGACGAAAAAGTCGACGACGGTCGATATGAATAGCAGGCTCAGGAAACGCCAGTCCCAGCTCCCGTAGAAATAGTAGCTGGCGACGAGCAGCAGCCGATTTTGCGCAACGTGGCTGCGCGAGAGCAGCAGGTAGGCCACGTAAACGACAGCGAAGAATGCGACGAATGTCGTCGAATTGAAGAGCACGGTATCTGGCGGTCAGGGCTGCATGGGGTGGCAACGATATTCGAGATGGAAGGCGGCCACAAGCACACCGTTGCCCGGCGCCCGGCGTATGCGATGGCACGCAATATCGACATGGCCGTACGGCCCGGAATATGCGCTGCTGCGCGTGGTGATGAAAGCCATGGAATCCGCGGTGGGCCGAATGGCCTGCAGCGCTTGATATTTTTCGAGTCGGATTCCCGATATTATGTCCGTATGTGACGTTCGTCGTATCGACAGGCAGCGCCGTATCCTACACTTTCAACGTATTACAGACCGGCCCGTCTGAGTACCGGCCGCCGACGCGCAAGCAACAACAATGGCCAAAATCAAAGACCGAGCTGGAGAGCGACTGCGTCTCGTCGCGAGCGGCGGCAAGATCAGCCGGCCGCTGCGCGTCATGTGCCTGAACTACGAATATCCACCCATGGGCGGCGGCGCCGGTAATGCGACCAAGCAGACGGTCATCGAGCTGAGCCGCCGTGGCCATCGCGTCGACGTCGTCACCTCGAGGCTGCCTGCCCAGGCCGACGTCGCGAGCGACGCCAACCTGGTCATCTACCGCGTATTCAGCCGCCGTCGAAGCATACACCAGGCGGGGCTCATGGGCGCCATCAGCTACGTGTTCTCCGCGCTATTCAAGCTGCGACGGCTTTCGCGCGTGCACGACTACGACATTTTCCATTTTTATTTCGGATTGCCGACCGGCATCCTCGCGCTCTACGTTCACTGGGCCCTCAAGAAACCTTATATCGTCTCGCTGCGTGGCTCCGACGTGCCCGGCTACGACAATACCCGCCTGTACCTGCGGCCGCTGCATGCGCTGCTTCGGCCGCTGTCGAATTTCATCTGGAGCCGCGCCAGGTTCGTCACGGCCATCAGCCACAATCTCAAAGCGCTGGCCCATAACACGTCGCCACACGTCGACATTGAGGTAATCAACAATGCGGTGCATCCGGAAGTGTTCCGGCGTGAGCGACGGACACTGCGTGCGGGCGCGGTGCGATTGATCTGCGTATGCCGCCTCGTGCGGCGTAAAGGGCTCGAATATCTCATTCGCGCCATGCAGGAACTCAAGAAATCCGGGGTGCGGCTCGAAATCGTCGGTGCCGGGGAGCGCGAGGCGCAGGTACGATCGTTCATCAAGGCCTGCAACGTCGACAGTCATATCTCGCTGGCGGGCTATGTCCCGCAGGAGGGCCTGTCCGAACATTACGGGCGCGCCGATATTTTCGTGCTGCCTTCCTTAAGCGAGTCCTTCGGGCAGGTGCTGCTCGAGGCGATGAGTTCCGGGCTACCGGTCATCGCATCGAGCGTCGGCGGAATTCCCGAAATTGTCGATCACGAGGCCGGCGGACTGTTGATCGAACCGGCCAGCAGCGGCGCGATCGTCAGCGCCGTTACAAAACTCGCCAACGACCCCAAACGCCGCCATGCCATGGGCGCGTACAACGTGCAGCAGGTAACGACGCGATTTCGATGGTCCACCGTTGCGGAAAATTACGAAGATCTGTACTACAAGGCCTTGCGCTCGGGGCCGCGGTCGGTCAAGTCCGGGGCCTGAGTTCGTGGCGTCATGATCAGGCTTCGACGCGCCGCGCGGCTGCGTACGCCGCCAGCGTCGCCGGCGAGTTTCATGGCCACGCGGCGGCAGCGACGATGACGCCACGAAACCTGGTTTCGGTGGCCTTGAGGACCGGCCGGCTGATGCGCTCCCAATGGTGGCCGAAGTCGAAGATCGAGTCCTACCAGGACAGGCAGCTCGGCAAGACTCTCGCACACGCCGCGCAGCATATTCCCCATTACCGGGAGCTCAACATCGCGGCGGCAAGCGATGCGCGTGAATGGCTGAAAACATTTCCCGTGCTCGAAAAAGCCGCGTTTCAGACCGATGCGAACCGATTTCTGTGGCCCGACTACCCGCAGCGCTCGCGCTACGCGTCGCGGACATCCGGTTCCACGGGTGAACCCACGACCACGTACTTCGACGAGAAGACCTGGTATTTCTGCAAGTACGCGCTCAAAGCCCGCCGCGTCATGAACGCGACAGGCGTTTCCGGGCTGCGCCTGCTCATCACAGCGGAGAAGTGCGACGGCGCTGCGTCGCCGGCTCGGGCGGTTTCGGGGGGAGGGCGCCTGTTCAGAACGCGAAACCTGTTCGTCGAGGACCCGATCAAGGCGAACGTCGAGCGCCTGCTCGAGTTTCGGCCGACGGCGATCTACGGCTACCCTTCGTACCTGGCCTACCTCGCCGACAAGACGGCGGACCTCGGGTTTTCCGTGCCGGCCGTGCCGATCGTGTTTACGAGCTCGGAACTGCTCGACGATCATGCGCGGCGCCGCCTCGAGGAGGCGTATTCGGGGCGCGTCATCGACGTCTACGGCAGCACCGAGTTCAAGGAGATTGCCGTTCAGTGCGAGCTCGGCCGCTATCACATCAATTTCGAAAGCGTCTTCGTCGAGTCCGTGCCCGGCACGGACCCCGGACCGCCGCGCCTCGTCACCACCTCGCTCCTCAACCGCGCCATGCCCCTCATACGCTATGACATCGGCGACCGCGGGTTCCTGGGCGATGATTCCTGCCAATGCGGCCGGCATGGCCCGTATATCGATTCGCTGCACGGGCGCAAGTCGGAGATACTGATGTTCCCGGACGGTACTGCGGCGACGTCCTACGAAATCACGACGGCCGTCGGCGCATTCTCCGAGATCAGGAATTACACGGTCGTGCACAGGGCGCCGGACGAAGTCGCGCTCGAGGTATTTGCGAACCCGCCCATGAGCAGCGAGCGCCGCGATGCGCTGCTTGCGGCGGTCGCAGGCCACCTGCCCGATGACGTTCGCCTGCGGTTCGAGCCGCGCGCCGAGCGCGTCCCCGTGTCCAAGCGGGTCGCGGTCCGGCGCGATTTCTGAGCGCGCGGTAAGTCCGGTGGCCAACCAGATCTCATTCCAGCGATTCAAGCTGTTCAACGGCGACGACCTCGAGACCGCGGCGGCCATGAGCCTCGTCGCCGCTACCCGGCGGAGCACGGTGCGCGTGCCCGGTTTCGGCGCGGTCGGCCAACTCCTCGACGACATCGCCAACGTTCGGCCCGGCGACCTGCTGCCGAAGCGGCTGATCGTCAGCGGCGTCGAGCGCGATTCGGGCGAGCCGTTGTCGATGTTGTTTTCGGGGCCGCTGCGGACGCTGGATCATTGCGCCCGGGCAATCTTCGGTTCCGGGGCTTACGAGGAGCAGGTTGTCGAAGGCCGTGCCCGGCCTGCGACCGATGTCGCCGTGAGCATTCGCCGCTTCGACGGGCTCGCCGCGTCGCGGCCTCCGGGCATACGCGCGCCGCAATGGGTCAGACAGGAACTCGATCTGCAGGAAAGCTGGCCCGCGACGATCGCGTCGTTGCCGAAAAAATTACGCAAGGAAATCGCACGGATGCTGCGCCGGCATGGCTACCGTGCCGCGCTATCGTCGGGGCCGGATGCGATTGCGCGCTTCAAGACGGAGCTGTTGAATCCCGGCTTGCAGGGCCGGTTTGGCCGCGGCGCAATCGTGGCCGCCGACGACCGTTTCGTGAAGCAGTGCCGCGGCATGTTCCGGCTGGACCTCGAGCACGAAAACACGCTTGTCGCAGCGAATCTGCTCGAGTACCGCAGCCGCCGACTCACGATACGCAAGAGCGCATCGAAGCCCGGCATGGAGGAGCTGCGCGGCCGGGCGGACGTGCTCGATTACTTCTGCTTGCTGACCGCGCAGCTGCTGGGTTGCAGGACCCTCGACTTCGGCCTGAGCCGCCCGCATCTCGAGGACGGCTCGTTCCGCTACAAGGCGAAATGGGGCACGCGCATCGTCCCCGTCGGCGGCCTCAAGGCAGACATGCGCATAGCGCCACGCCGGTATACGGCGGCCGTGCGCGCGTTTCTCCGCCGCGCCTATTTCCTGCAGCGCGCCGAGCGCGGATTCGCGGTCCGCGTGTTGTGCGACGCCGACTCGCCCCCGACCGCCAACTGGCGGCTCTGGCGGCTCGCCGACATCGACGGTATCGAGCGCGTCGAATTGTTGCACGAGCGCCATGCGCCGCCGTCCGGGATACCGCCGGCGTGGTCCGATCGGGTCCGCACGAGAGAAGTGAGCCTCACCTCGGGCCTGCGCGAGGCGGACGGAGTGAGTCGATGAACCGCGCGCGCCAGTTCCTGCGCAACGTGGCCTCGAACTATGCGGTCACGGGCGTCCGCGCGCTCATATTCATACTGCTGACGCCGTACGTCGTACACCGGCTCGGACTCGAAAATTACGCGGTCTGGGTGATCGTGCAGACGCTGGGCTATTACCTCGGCTTCTTCGATGCAGGCGTGCCCGATGCCCAGGTCAGGCAGCATGCCGTACTGCTCGCGCGCCGCGACCATGCCGGCCTGTCGCGGCTCCTCGGCACCGTTTTCGTCCTCTACCTCGGGGCCGGCGGCCTCGCGTTGCTCGCAACGGCCGGCATCGTATTGTCGCCGACCGCGGAGCTTTTCGACATTCCGGCGTCGGCGCGCGACGTTTATACGCCGGTCGTGTTGCTCATCGGTCTGACGGCGCTGTTCGCGTTCGCCGAAGTCGGCGCGGACGGGGTTCTCGAGGGCTACCAGCGCTACGACATCGGCAACGCCGTGGACCTCGTCTACGACATCCTCGGAGCCCTTGCCATATTTGCCATGCTCGCGACCGGACACGGGATCGTCGCGCTCGCGGCGGTTACCTGCTCGGTCAAGGCATTGAGCGCGGTGACCAAGATCGTCGTCGTCAGGCGAATGTTTGCGCCCGCGGCAGCGGCGCGCCTCGAGTTCGACCGGGAGAGCTTCAGGTCCATTCGCAGTTTCAGTCTCTGGAACAGCCTCAACGAGTTCATGACCGAGGGCACCGCCAATTTCGACAAGCTGTTGATACCGATCCTGCTCACGAGTTCGCTCGTCACGCCATATTCCCTCATCATGGCCCTGGCGGCCGCCATATTCCTGCTCGCCGAACCGATCACGGATACCTTCCTGCCGATCTCCTCCGCGCGCCATGCCGCGCGGGACGAACGGGCGCTGACCGCGCTACTCCTTCGCGGCACGAAGCTCGTCACGGTCGCGACGCTCCCGATCGCCATCGTCATCATGTTCTTCGGCAAATCGATCCTCGATCTCTGGGTCGGCGAGGAGTACACGAAGGTCAGCATCAGCGTACTCTGGTTCAGCGCCGCCAATTTTTTCTTCTCCACCTACCTGTGGACCGCCCTCAACGTCCTGCTCGGCGC
Organism: Woeseiaceae bacterium; assembly: GCA_041608415.1. GTDB lineage: Bacteria > Pseudomonadota > Gammaproteobacteria > Steroidobacterales > Woeseiaceae > UBA1847. The sequence continues at coordinate 9,299 of JBFISV010000033.1, read as the reverse complement.
CGGTGAGATCAGGCGCATCTTCATGATCTCTATCTTCGAGGTCCTCTTCGTGCTCGCCCTCATTTTAAGCCTCGTGCCGGTCCTCGGACTGCCCGGGCTCGCGCTCGGCGGACTGATCGCCAACGTCGTCACGGGGCTGTTCCTGTTCATTCCCGCAGCCTGCCGGCATACCACGCTGAGGCCGGCCGGGTTCGTGGCGCGCAGCCTTTTGCCGGCACTGCTGGCGGCCGTGCCGGGCTATCTCGTGGCGTACGCGTTCGCGCGCTGGCTGCAACCGCAGACCTTTTTCGAACTGCTGCTCGCAGCCGGCGTCACGGCGGCCGTGGCGCTGCTCGCGCTGCTGCAGTTCGCGGCGACGCGCTGGGAACGTGCTCGCTATTATGCGACGTGCCGCCGGCTGTCAGGAGCGAACTGAACGATGCCGCGCGTCATTTACGTCCGCTACCTGAAGCCCAAAGACGCGCGCGCGGTGGCACGCCTCGAACGCCGCATGTACCCGCGCAACCAGCGCAACGGTCGACGCGGAATCGCGTCGGATCTGCACGCGGCCGAGTCGGACGATTCGAACCTGAGCATCGGTCTCTTCGACGGGTCGAGGCTGGCCGGCTTCATACTCTGTTACGTCCGCGCGAGGCGAGAATCGATTTTCGAGGACTTCGAGGTTCATTACGAGAATGCCGGCCAGCTCGGCGGCAGGAGCATTTACATAGAGGACACCGTCGTACTGCCGCGATACGGCCGCAGCGCCTTCCTGCTGTATACGAAATGGGCGCGCGAACTGCGCCGCAAAGCTCCCGGGCTGCCGGTCGATGCCTTTTGCGAACCCGACCTGCTCGAACGATGGAAAAAAATAGAAAGGGCATTCAGGCACTTAGGGCTGGCATTCGATCGCACGTCGAAGGTCAAGGACTTGTCGCACGATCAGGAGTGGCACTGGCTGAGCTGGCGCCAGGTCGACCGTTACGCGAGAAAGAAGCATGCCCTGCGTGAGCCCGGCAGCCCGTTGCAGGACGTCGATCTGCCTGACGCGTACTCGGCACGGCTCGTGCAGACAGCGTCGGATTGGGAGGTGCTGCGTGGCGAGTGGGACCGGCTCGTCGACTCCATGGTGCAGGCGAGCTGCTTTTTGACCCACGACTTCCTGTTTACGTGGTGGCGGCATTTCGGCCTGTCGCGGCGGCTTGCGATCATCGTGCTTTATCACGGCCCGAAGATCGTGGCGATCGCGCCCATGATGATTGCGCCGAAGCGCATACTCGGCCTCTATCGCTGGCGCCTCGAGTTCATCGGCGACGAGAGCAACATGGAGAGTCCCGACTGCATCGTGGACGTCGGCCATGCGCCCGCCCGCGAGTTGCTGTGGCGATGCATCCTGTCGACAAATTCCGAGTGGCACGCCGCCTATTTTCGTGAGCAGAGAGTCACGGCAGACCCGCATCCCGCGCCTGGTCTCGTCGATGGTTCGCGCTACATCGTCGCCATGTCCGAAGCAGTCGAATCGCCGTACGTGACGTTCGAGGGGTCCTGGGACGACTATCTCGGGGCGCGGTCGAAATCCCTGCGGAAAAACCTCGCCCGGAAGCGGCGGCAGCTCGATGCGGCGGGCACGTGGCGTCTCGAAATTCACGAATCGGGTTGCGCCGGGAAACACTGCGTCGAGACTTACCGTGACATCGAATTGCGCAGCTGGAAGGGGAGCCGCAAGCTCGGCGTCGGCGGGAAACCGGCGCACACGGCCTTTTATTGCGAGCTGCTCGAGCGGCTGGACCCGCGCGGAAAAATGCGTTTCCGTTTTCTCATACTCGATGACGAGCCGATCGCGGCGACGTTCGGCGTCTACCAGCGTGGCCACTTTGCGTCGCTCGAGATCTGCCACGACCAGGCGTTCGATAGCCTGTCCCCCGGCGTCGTGCTGACCGGGCTCGAACTCGAGCACTGCTTCAAGTCAAGCGCTTACGAGGAATACGATTTCCTCATAGGGACGCTCAACAACAAAAGTTCGTGGAAAACGGACATGCATCAATCGCGCAATATTTACGTGTTACCGAGGAACCTCATCGGTCGCGCGAACCGGTTGCTCATGTTCTGGTTCAAGCCGCGCTTCAAGAGGCTGCTGGCGCGGTTCGATCTCCTGGACAGGTTCTACGCGTTGTTGAGCAAAGTACAGGAACGTCTGCGTTGACGTCGCTCGTGACGCAGCTCGATACGAGGCTCATCTCGACCGAAGCCGAGTGGGATGCGATCGCGCCGGACTGGGACGCCGTGCTGGCCGACACGGCCGATGCGACGGCCTTCCAGAGTTTCGCGTTCCTGCGCTGCTGGTGGCAACACTTCGGGCGGGGAAAGCAGCTGTTCATCGTCGTTGCAGAGGATCGGGATTCAATCGTCGGCATCGCGCCACTGCAACTCGTGCGCGACCGCTGTGTCGGCAAGAACGCCCTCGTGCTGCAGTTTCTGGGCATGCCGGACGAACTCGATCGGCCACGCTTCCTCGTGCCCGACGGCGACGTTCTGAATGTGCTGCTGGAAAGAATCATCGCCGACATCTCGCAGTGGGATTGGATCCGTCTCGAGGAAATCGAACGCGGCTCCTGGCAGGTCGCACGAATCAAGGCATGGTCGGATGAAAACAGGCTGTTGTTCCGCTCGATGCCGCTGCATCACGTGCCGTATCTCAAGAAGTCCGGCAACTGGGCCGAGTTCCTCGAGACGAAGTCGCGGCATTTCAAGAAGCGGCTGCGTCAGCGGGAGCGCAAGGCGCAGCGGCTGCACGAGGTGGGCTATTGCAGCGCTCACGGCGGGCCCTCAACCGCGGAGCTCGTCGAGCGCTTCTTTGCCATCGAGGCGCGGAGCTGGAAATCGCCCGAGGGCCTGGACGTCGGTGGCGAAGACGGTTACCGGGAGTTCTACCGCCGGCTCCTGAACCACGACAGCGACGTACTGCGAGGTCACGCGATCGTGCAGCATATCGACGGCAAAGACAGTGCCGCGACCCTGGGATTCAGCAGCCGCAACACCTACTACTCACTGCAGATCGCCCACGACGCGCGCTTCGACAAGCTGTCGCCGGGATCGCTGCTCGAAGACTTCGAGATGGCGTGGTTTTTCGACAACCCGACGCTCACGCGCTACGAGTTTCTCGGTGGTGGCGGCGCGAGCAAGCGTCGCTGGACCGACGACACGATCGATACCGTGACGCTGCTACTGCGCAAGCGCGGCCTGCACGCGACGCTCGTCGATACTCTGCGCTTTTTATTGCGCCGCTGACGGCGGGAATCGATCGAGCAGCCGCTCGGTCGCGGTAACGAAGCACCGGCGGCGGATTCCCGACTGTCGCAATGGCGAATTGACGACCTGGCGAGTCGATGCGTCCGCATCGCCACGAACCCTGCCGCTTTCGATGGCCGGGCGCGCGGGCCAATGCCCCCGCGCAGACGGTTCGAGTCCCCTGATGGCCCTGCATTATGTCGCATCGGCGTCGCCGGACGTCGGGTTTTTTTACATAGCGTCGGATTTCGTCGACTTATGTTCAGTTAAGTACCTGTAATTCTTCGCCTTATTATGTCCGGCTCGAATCTTGCTGGATATTGTTCGGTGTCTTTTTTTCCTGGGCCGGGCGGATCGCCGGGACCTGCCTGTTTGCCGACCCTGCCGCGTCCGGCCAGCCAGCGAGGGCCTCAGCTTACATGCGCGCACGTCACTGCAGTGTATGGACGACGGTCGTGCCCGATGTCCGCCGCAGAGCCGCGCCGGCATCGCCGTATCCACTCGTTCGGCAGCTGCAAAGGTTCATCGTGCACGTCGCTATCTGTGCCGTCGCGCTGATCTTCGCGCCCGTGGCTTCGGCGGACAACGTCGACGGTGCATTCAGCAGCGTTTACGACTGGCCGCTCATCGCAGTGCATGCGGCCTTGACGCCCGACGGTCGCGTGCTGACGTACGGCACCACCGGCACCGGCACCCAGACCGGCTACTTTATTTACGACGTCTGGGATCCTGCCGCGGGCCTCGGCGGCGGCCACATGACGCTGCAGAACATGACCTTGACGGACCTTTTTTGCAGCACGCAGATCATCCTGCCGCAGAGCGGCGACATACTGATCTCCGGCGGCGACAACTGGACCGGCAGCAACACGACGAACACCGGCAACAACAACAGCAATCTGTTCGATTACGGCGACAATACGCTGGCCCGCTCGGTGAACATGCATCGCTCGCGCTGGTATGCGTCCTCGACGGCACTCGTCAATGGCGAGATATACATCCAGGGCGGGGCCGGTGGTACGGACCGGCCGGAAGTGCGACAAACGAACGGCAGCTTTCGATTGTTGAGCAACGTGCCGACGGGTACATATCACTACTTTTTCCCGCGAAACTTTCTCGCGCCGGACGGCCGGGTGTTCGGCTACGATTCGAGCGGCAAAATGTATTTCGTGGCGACGGGCGGCACAGGGTCGGGAGCCGCCGCCGGACAATTCTCATCGGCGAATGCCGGAATCACGTCCAGCGCCGCAATGTTCCGGCCCGGAAAGATTCTCCAGATCGGGGGCAACTCGAACGGAGCGATCGTCATCGACATCAACGGCCCGGAACCGACGATCACACCGACGCAGTCGAGGTCGACCCGGCGTCAGTGGGTCAGCGCCACGATCCTCGCGGACGGCCGCGTCGTGGCGACGGGCGGAAGCGTGGTCGAGAATACCCTGTCCGGCGTCAACAACCACGCCGAGATCTGGGATCCGGCGACGGGCCAATGGCAGCTCGGCGCCGAAGCCGGCCCCGCGCGGCTGTATCATTCGTCCGCGCTGCTGCTGCCGGATGCAACGGTGCTCGTCGCCGGTGGCGGCGCGCCGGGCCCGCTCGCTAACACCAACGCCGAGATTTATCTGCCGCCGTACCTGTTCGACGGCAATGGCGACCTCGCGATTCGTCCGCAGATCGTGACGGCGCCTGACACGGTCAACGTCGGCGATGCGCTGGCCGTGCAGGTGGACCAGGTGATCAGCCGTGTGACCCTCGTCAAGACCGGCTCGACGACGCACAGCGTAAACATGGACCAGCGCTTTCTCGAGTTGCCGTTCAGCGCATCCGGCAACATGTTGCAGGTCTATTTGCCCGTTCGGGCAAGCGACACGCCCCCCGGGTTCTACCTGCTGTTCGTCATCGATGCCGCCGGCGTGCCGTCGCCGGGCCGAATGCTGCGCATCAACATCGACCCGAATCCGAATACGGCAGTCGACTATACGCCCACCATAGGCGGCGGCGGCGGGATCGCGTATCTGCTGGCCTGCAGTGACGACGAGATACTCGTAGGCGTTCACGGCAATTACGCGACCTACGTCAACCAGATCGGGCCGCGCTGCGTAAAGATGGACCAGTTCGGTCGCTGGATCGGCGATCCCGTTAACGGCCCGGTGACCGGCGACACGACAAGCGGCACGGGCTTCACCAAAACCTGCCCGCGGGATTTTGCCGTCAGCGGCTTCGAGGGCCGGTCCGGCCAATACGTCAATCAACTGGACATCGAATGCAAGGCGCTGACCGCGGCCGGCGGCCTGACCGGCGCCGGCCAGAACCTCGGGGCAAGCGGCGGTTCGGGCGGTTCGGCTCAGGGCCCGCATCGCTGCGGCACGAATCATCCCGTTTACGCGCTGTACGGACGATCGGACGCGTGGCTGGACAGCTTCGGCGTGCAGTGCCGGCAGGGAGTCATCACCCCGGTCAGCACCAACTCGGAGCCAGTCATAGTCAATCCCGGCGCACAGTCCGATTACGTCGGTCTTGCCGTGGACCTCGAGATCAGTGCCTCGGACGGAGACGGCGACGCGTTGACGTTCTCTGCCAGCGGCTTGCCGCCGGGGCTGCAGATCGACGCCGCGACGGGATCGATCACCGGTACGCCGACAATGGCCGGTAACTTCGCGCCGGAGGTTTCGGTCACGGACGGTACCGGCATGGATGCCGCGATTTTCGCGTGGTCTATCGCCGCCGCACCGCCGCTGTCGGTCGACCCGATGCCGCCTCAGGCGCCGGCGCTTGCGAACGCCGCCATCGATTACGCTGCGAGCGCGCAAGGCGGCGTCAACGTGGTTTACAAGTGGAACTTCGGCGACGGCTCGGGGGATACGAGCTATTCGACGTCGCCGTCGAGTCAACATACGTATACGGCTCCCGGCATCTACTACGTTACGCTGACGGTCAACGACGACTTCGGCGTTCCGCACATCCAGACCTTCGTGCAGACGATTCATCTGCCGCTGTCGACAACGCCGCCTTCGAACTCCTCGCCCGTCGCCTATGAACAACGAACAGCCGGCGCGTCGCGCGTGTGGGTCGTCAACCCCGACAACGATTCCGTCACTGTCATCGACGCGGACGATCATTCGATGCTCGCGGAAATCCCGGTCGGTGTGGGGCCGCGATCCGTTGCCGTCGCACCTGACGGCCGGGTGTGGGTGGCCAACGCGACGTCGGCCACCGTCAGCATCATCGATGCGGGCACGCTCGCAATCGCACAGACGGTCGCGTTGCCGTATGCGTCACGGCCGCACGGCATCGTGTTTTCCGACCTTTCGAACGAGGCCTACGTCGTGCTCGAGGCGAGCGGTACGCTGCTCAAGCTCGACGCGTCGAGCGGCGCCGAACTGGGATCGGTTGCGGTCGGCCCGCATCCGCGGCATGCGGCCATCCGGCACGTGGCCGGCTCGTTTCAGCAGGATGGATCCGGCCTGCTCGTCATGGAAGCGGAGAATTTCGCCGCAAGCGGCGGCAATGCGGCAGGCCCGTGGCAGGTGATCGCCGCGGCCGCGGCATCGAACGCCGCGGCGATCCAGGCGGACGACGGCATCAATACCGAAAACCAGGCGACGGCGCCGTACACGGAATACGTCGCGAACTTCACCCACACCGGCGACCATCACGTCTGGTTGCGCGTCAACATGACCGACGGTTCGTCCAATTCGCTGTTCGTTGCGATCGACGGCGCTCCGTGGCAGATCCGCCAGCTTGCCGAATGGGAAGGCTACGGCGACTGGGTGTGGATGAAGATGAACGATACGGCGCTCATTGCGTCAACGGGCGAGCATTCGATTCGCGTGTACCGGCGCGAACAAAACGCACGGGTCGACAAGCTGCTCGTCACGACCGATCCCGGCTATGTCCCGGCCGGCATTGGTGCCGCCGAAAGTGCGCGCGAGATCCCGGGCTCGACCGTCTACGTCTCGCGCTTCGTCACGCCCCGCCAGCCCGACGAAGCAACCGCCGCGCCCAAATCCGAGCTCGGCGGGGTCGAGGTCGGCGGCGAGCTGCTGGCCGTCGACGGGAACAGCATGACCGTGACCGACACCATCGTCCTCAGGCACAGCGACAAAGCCGATGCCGAGAACCAGGGCAGCGGAGTGCCCAATTACATCGGCGCCGCGGCCATCTCGCCCGACGGCACGGCTGCCTGGGTTCCGTCGAAGCAGGACAATATCAAGCGCGGCATATTGCGAAGCGGCGCAAACATCAACTTCCAGAATACCGTGCGCGCCATCAGTTCGCGCATCGAACTGGCGGCAAACACGGAAGACTATCCGGCACGCGTCGACCACGACAATGCGAGTGTCGCGAGCGCAGCCGTTTTCGGCCCGCTCGGTGTCTATATGTTCGTGGCCCTTGAGACGAGCCGCGAAGTTGCCGTCGTCGACGCGCACGGCGGCGAAGAGATATTTCGAATAGCGGCGGGACGCGCTCCCCGGGGGCTGGCAATCTCGCCCGACGGATCGCGTCTCTACGTCAGTAATTTCATGGACCGCAGCGTGACCGTATTCGATCTTTCCGATCTTCGCTCGCAGGGCTTGTGGGTCGCTCTCGAGCTGGCAACGGTGCAGACCGTCGCGAGCGAGGCGCTGTCGGCCGAGATCCTGGCAGGCAAGCAGTTGTTTTACGATGCATTCGATACGCGCCTGGCCCGCGACCGCTACCTCAGTTGCGCCAGTTGTCACAACGACGGTGGCGGCGACGGGCGCGTCTGGGACCTGACGGGTATGGGGGAGGGCCTGAGGAACACGATCGATTTGCGCGGCTCCGGCGCCGCGCCCGGGCGCTTGCACTGGTCACAGAATTTCGACGAGGTGCAGGACTTTGAGGGGCAGATCCGAAGCCTCGCCGGGGGCAGCGGGCTGATGCCGGACGCGGACTTTTTCGCCGGCACCCGCAGCGATCCGCTCGGCGAGCCCAAGGCCGGGCTCAGCGTCGACCTGGACGCGCTCGCGGCCTACGTGGCGTCGCTCGACCGGTACCCGGACAGCCCGTTTCGCAATGGCGACGGCACGGCAACGGCGGAAGCCGTGGCCGGGAGTGAGATCTTTTTAGCAAAACACTGCGCCGCGTGCCACGGCGGTATCGACTTCACCGACAGCAGCCTGAACGTGCTCCATGACATCGGCACGATCCGACCGACGAGCGGCTCGCGGCTGGGCAGGACGCTTTCGGGAATCGATACGCCGACTCTGCGCGGTGCATGGAGGTCGGCGCCGTACCTGCACGATGGCTCGGCTGCAAGCCTCGCTGATGCGGTTGCGGCGCATGACTCGCTGACCATCGGCGCCGGCGACATGCAAAAGCTGGTCGCGTATCTCGAGCAAATCGGCGAACCCACGGCGTCGGATTTCGATGGTGACGGATTAAACGATGTGGACGATTCCGACGACGACAACGACGGGATGAGCGACGCGCACGAGCTTGCGCACGGCCTCGACCCTCTCGACCCGGCAGACGCGCGGCTCGACCCGGACGGCGACGGCGCGACGAGCCTCGAGGAATTCATCCTGAATGCGGCCCTCGATCCGAACGATCCCGACTCCGACGACGATGGCATCGGCGACCTGTTCGACCCCGATCTCGCAAATGCGAACAACGAGTGCAGCGCCGGCGACGCACTGCATGCGACGCTGACACGGGTAATCACGGCTGAACTCACCTGTGCGGCCGGCGTCTCGATCAGCGTCGATCCGCCGACGACGGTGCAGCCGCCCGGCCACCTGCGCCTGATCTCACCCCGGGTCGTTATTCGTGAAGGATTCGGCGCAAGCCGTCTCACGGTCATTTCGGCTCCGCCGTGCCCGGCATGTTCGCCATGAAGCTCGAACATCGCACGGTCAGGGCCGATCGCGAGCTGCGCTTCGGAATGCGACGTGCGCTAACGGTGCTCATCGCGCCCATATTCTTCCTGCTCGCGCTGCCGACCGTCGGCGCGGCGCCCTCCCTTCCCGCATTCGATCGCGTGCGCGTTCTCGAAGCGGCCCGCGAGATTGCAG
>JBFISV010000032.1:0-15444 GCA_041608415.1 Woeseiaceae bacterium | reverse complement strand
CGCCGGCGGCGCCGCCGCGGATGCTGCGGTCAACCTGCCAAAATACGTGGGCCAGCGCGCCGTCAGCGACGGCGGCCGCTACGTGGTTTTCCAGACGTCGGCTACGAATCTGCCAGGAGGCTCTGCGCCGGGCCTGAGGCAGGTCTATGTCCGCGACCGCGACACGGCAACGACGACCCTCGTAAGTAAGAATTCAGCTGGCGACCCTGCGAATTTCACGAACGAAAGCGGGGAATTCTCCATTGCGCCCGACGGCTGGGGGGTGCTGTTCAATTCGACCGCCAACAATCTCGACGCTCTCGATGCGGACAACAATATCAATACCTACCTGCACGAAGCGAACGGCGGCACAACCAAGCTCGCCTGTTTCGATCGTAACGGCGACAAGATAAACGATTGCAAGAAAATATCGCTGTCCTGCACGGGATCGATGGTATTCAATAGTGGCAGCGCTACGGTCGTGAGCGCAATCGACGATACACATCCCGGCATCGATGTCTTTTACGGCATCCCCCTCAACGGAATCAACACGATCATCAGCGTCGGTCCGGGCGGCGGACCCGCCGACAGCCTCTTTTTTTCGGCGCCCTCGATCTCGTGCGACGGAGGCCGCATTGCGTTTGCGAGCCAGGCCAAGCTGGCGCCGGACGACACGGACGCGGACTGGGACCTTTATGTGCACGATCTGGCAACCGGAATTTCAGCGTTGCTTCGTGGCCCTTCGGACACGTCTCTGCGAGCGAGCGAAGTCACGATGTCCCCCGGCGGCACCTGGCTGGCATTCAGAACGGATGCCGAACTCGACGAGGTTGACAATAACGGTACGATTGCCGACGCCTACATCATTTCCTATTCGCGTGACCGAGTCGATCTGGGGGAACCGCAGTTGGCGAGCCAGGAAGACAGCCAGATCGGCAATGCTGCGAGTGTTTTTCCGGCTGTCGGTGACAACGGCCGGGTCGGGTTCCAGTCCAGTGCGTCGAATTTCGGCCCGGTCGACGGAAACATCGACATATTCGTGAACGGCTGCTCGCCCGTTCTCCTCGAACTGGACAGCTCGACGGTGGCCGATGCGCAGACGTTCGAAGCCTGTGAAATCCTGGTCGAGACCAAAACGATCATGCCACCCGGAGAGCTGACACTCAGGGCGCACAGAATCGCCCTCGGTTCGGGCTTTGTCGTGGAAACCGGCGCCGGCCTGGCCGTCGATAATTTGTAGACGGCAATGACGACGCAAGCGATCGACGATCGCTCCTTGCCACGGGATTGCCGGCGCGCAAGTAGCCTACAAATAATCTACGAACAATCTACGGATAATCTACGATCGTATCGGATCGCCTGATCTCGTCGTGCGGCCTCGGGAATCGCGCGCCCGTGTCGTCACCATTCGAGGCCGGTCAATTCTCCCGATATCGACCAGCCGTTTTCGCCCGCATCTTCGATCATGGACCTGACTCGATTTTTGGGTGACGGATGTGTCGACAGGTAGCCGACCATGTCGGCGAATTCGTCCATGCTCCGATCGATGCGCTCGAAGAAACGCCACGCGTCCGCGACGTGCCCGTACTCGCGGTGCACGATGCGAAGCCCGAAACGATCCGCGGCGGCTTCCTGCCGGCGGCTGAAACCGCGCAAGGTCAGGTCGGCGAGCGACACCCCCAAAGCGGCGCTCCCTTCCGTGGAACTTATCGCGGCGAACAGGATGCCGAAAGCGATGCCGCGGCCGAGGCCGCGGATATGATCGCGATTCCTGAAGTGCCCGAGTTCGTGGCCGATGACGAACGCGAGCTCGTTCTCGGATTCGACGCTGTCGAGCAGACCTCGCGTGACGACGATCAGGCCGCCGGGCAGCGCCAGGGCGTTGATGGCGGGCGAGTCGTGGATCTCGAGGCGCAGCGGGTATTGCGACTCGGGCCAGTGACGCGCCAGCCGCGCGAGCAGCGATTCGACCTGTTCGAGGCGCTCATCGTCGTAGCTGACACTGACGAGGTCGCCCGGCGACCAGGACGCGAACATCTGCGCCTCTTTTTCCGCCGGCACGAAATACAGGACGAGTTCGACGAGGAAAACCAGCGCCACGAGTATCGCAACGAGAATCAGGCCCAGTCCCGCGATCAGCGTACCGGCTTCGACGAGCGGGTGTTCCTTGCTGACGTTGACGTCCTCACGCGGCTGGCGCGGCGTGAACTTCACTGCGGCCGGTCGAGCGTCACGGCCGTGCCGAACGCGAGCATCTCCACGCCGGCCGTGCCATTGCCGTCGCCGCTCGAATTCGCGAGTCGCGACGTTTCGAGACGGACGTTGATGACGGCGTCGAACCCCGCGCCCCTGGCCTCCTCGAGCATGCGCAGCACGGCCTCGCGGCGGGCCCGGTCCAGAAGCGGTTCGTAGGTTTTGATGCGGCCGCCGACGATCGCCCTGAGGCCCGCGATGACGCGCTTGAAGTAATCGAGCGAGACGACCACGCTGCCGCTGACGAGCCGCGACGTGCCGACACGCCAGCTCGCCGGCATCGCCGCGAAAGTTGTCACCGGGAAGCCCTGCAGCGACTTTTCGCGTTCCCGGATGCTCCGGAAGTGGCGCCTTTCGAGGTACGCGCCGATGACGTATGCGACGACGAGAACGACAAGCGGCAAGCCGAATTGCACTATGAGGTTGAGCATCTCCATCGCCGCAGCGTCCGCCGGCCTACTCGACCCGGACCGCCGTACCATAGGCGAACAGTTCGGAGGCGCCCTGGGCGATCGAGCTCGTCGCGAAGCGTACGTTGACCACCGCATTCGCACCCATCGATCTCGCCTGTTCCGCCATGCGCTCGATCGCCTCCTGGCGCGACTCCTGCAGCAGCTCGGTATACCCCTTCAGTTCGCCGCCGACCACGTTCTTGAGCCCGGCCATGATGTCGCGGCCGATGTGCTTGGCCCTGACGGTATTGCCCGTGACGACGCCGAAGAACTCCACGATGCGTCGGCCCGGGATGGTTTCGGTATTGCTCAGGGTCAAGCCCTTTACGGAGGTCAGGTCCATTGCGAGTTCTCGTGCCGGCGAAGCGGCGAGTGTACCACCGGCCCCGGCCCGGCGAAGCGAACGCGGCCGGACGTATGCATTTGTAACACCGGCACCGCGGCGGCGTCGCGGCCGCGCGGCGGATGCTAGTCTCTACTCATGAGCGATCCGAAATCTCTTCTCGTCATTTTCGGCAACCAGCTGTTTCCGCGACGGCTGCTGCCGGATGCCGGGAGCGTCGAAGTTTTCATGTGCGAGGACGTGGGCCTGTGCACCTACGTGCGTCACCACCAGCAAAAGCTCGTGCTGTTCCTGTCGGCCATGCGCAGCTACGCGGATGAATTGCGCGACGCCGGGTACGAGGTTCACTACGTGCCTCTCGACGTCGAGTCGGGCGACAGCTACGAAAAAAGGTTGCGCACCGTCGTCGACAAAGTGGGCGCCGGCCGGCTCGTTCATTTCGAGGTCGAAGACCGACCGATGGAGCGCCGCCTCATCGAGTTCGCGGCGGAGGCCGAACTCGAACGGCAGGAATTGCGCTCGCCGATGTTTCTCGGCACGCGCGCTCAATTCGAGGAATTCGCTGCGGACAAGTCGCGTCTGCTCATGGCGGACTATTACAAGCAGCAGCGGCGGCGCCTGGGGCTGCTGGTCGACGAGGACGGCAACCCGGAAGGCGGCCGCTGGAGTTTCGACGAGGAGAATCGCAAGAAGCTGCCAGCGCGCCTCACCCCGCCGCCGGTCGGCGAGCCCACGCGCACCGCGCACACGGAGGAACTCATCGAGATCGTCGCATCGCAATTCCCGGAGCACCCCGGAGATGCGCGCGAATTCTGCTGGCCGACCACGCGCGCCGCGGCCCTCAAGTGGCTGCGGGAGTTTGTCGATGCACGCCTCGAACTTTTCGGACCCTACGAGGATGCCATCTCGACACGTTCGCAAACGCTCTATCACAGCGTGCTGTCGCCCGTCATGAACCTCGGGCTCGTTACGCCGCGAGAAATTGTCGATCGGGCGATAGAGCATGCCGCGGAACACGATGTGCCGTTGCAAAGCCTCGAAGGCTTCGTGCGGCAAGTCGCCGGCTGGCGGGAGTTCATTCGCGGCATTTACCGCAAATTCGGCGAAACTCAGGCGTCCGCGAATTTCTGGTCGCACGACCGGCAGCTTACGGATGCGTGGTACAGCGGCGACACGGGTATTCCCCCGCTCGACGATACGATACGGACGGCCGCGAGGCTCGGCTGGACGCACCACATCCCGCGCCTCATGATCGTGGGCAACCTGATGACGCTCGCCGAAATCCGTCCGCAAGCCGCGCACGATTGGTTCATGGAAATGTACGTGGATTCATCGGAATGGGTCATGGGCCCGAACGTTTACGGTATGGGCTTGTTCAGCGACGGCGGCCTGTTCGCGACGAAGCCCTACATCTGCGGCTCGAACTACCTGTTGAAGATGAGCGACTACAAGAAAGGGCCCTGGTGCGACACCGTGGACGGACTGTACTGGCGTTTCATCGACAAACACCGCGACTTTTTCACGGGCAATCCGCGGCTCGCGCTCATGCCGCGCGCGCTCGACCGCCTCGATGACGGCCGCCGCAAACGCATTTTTCGCGCCGCCCGGACTTTCATTAAAGAGCATACGCAGTGACTCGACTGGGTTCTTTCCGGCAAAACATCAATGTCGCCGTCATCGGCGCCTCGGGCGGCATCGGCGGCGCGTTCTGTCGCACGCTCGCGGCCGACCCCAACGTCGCTTCGGTGTATGCGTTCTCGAGAACCGAGGCACGATTCGATCGGGACAATGTCGCCTGGCATGCGCTCGATCTCGAGGACGAGCGCTCGATCGAACGGGCCGCCGATGCCGTGGGCGACACGGCGTTCGAGCTGGTGCTGGTGCTGACGGGCATCCTGCATCGCGGCGACGGGCTGCAGCCCGAGCGCCGTCTCGACGAACTGAGCCCCGAAAACCTCGCCCGGGTATTCGCGATCAACGCGATCGGACCCGCCATGATCGCCAAGCACTTCCTGCCCAAACTCAGCGGCCGGACGAAGACCGTGTTCGCCGCGCTGTCCGCGAGAGTCGGCAGCATCGGCGACAATCGGCTTGGCGGCTGGGCATCGTATCGCGCATCGAAGGCGGCGCTGAACCAGCTCATCCGAACGATTGCGATCGAGCATGCGCGCCGCCGTCCGCAATCCGTCGTCGCAGCGCTGCATCCCGGCACGGTCGATACGCGCCTGTCGCAGCCGTTCACGCGCCGCACGCCCGCAGACAAGCTGTTCTCGCCGCAGCAGTCCGCCGACTACCTGCTGCGCGTCATCGACAATCTCACGCCCGAGGACAGCGGCGGCTTTTTCGCCTGGGACGGCTCGCCCATCGAGTACTAGCCCCCCGACAATAGCGACAACAGCGACAACAGCGACAACAGCGATAACGGCGCCGCGTCAGTCGCGTGCTCTGGCTCCGAGCAGATTGTAGGGCCCGCCCTTCTCGAGCGCGCGCTTGTAGGCGGGCCGTGCGCGAATCCGCGTAAGGAAGGCCGCGAGACGCGGATACTCGCTTGCCAGGTTCGTACGCACCTCCGCGGCCTCGATCGGGAAGCTCATCTGAATGTCGGCCGCCGTGAACGCGTCGCCGCAGAACCAGGTCGTCTTGGCGAGGGTCGCCTCCATGAAATCGAGGTTCGATTTGACGTTCTGGTCGAGATAGCCCTGCCGGACCTTGTTGACGATGCCCTTCGCGACCGGCTTGATGAAAAACGGCATGGGCGCAGTCTCGATGCGATTCAGGATCAGCGAGATGATCATCAGCGGCATGAACGTGCCTTCGGCGTAGTGCAGCCAGTAGACGTAGGCCAGCCGCTGGGGCGTATGGTCGTCCGGCTGCAGCGTGCCGTCGTCGTACTTGTCGACGAGGTATTCGACGATGGCGCCCGACTCGGCGATGGTCGTGTCGCCATCGGTGATGAGCGGCGCCTTTCCCAGCGGATGAACGTCGCGCAGGTCCGGCGGCGCGAGGCTCGTCTGCTTGTCGCGCTCGTAGCGCTTGATTTCGTAATCGACGCCGAGTTCCTCGAGCAGCCAGAGTATGCGCTGGGAGCGCGAGTGCTCGAGATGATGAATGGTCAGCATTAGGACTCCCGCCTTCGCGATCAGACGGCAGTCTAGCACCCCGGGACGAAATCGCCGCTCGCGCATCGCGCCGGAAAAACTGTGACGCGCCTCACAAAGTGCTGTGGAGCGCTGTCGGGCACCTTTACAAGCGCCTGAAGTTCATTTTTTAAACTACTGAAATATATAGCTTTAAAAAGCTGGCACGGGCTTTGCAACTTACCCCGACATGAAACTATCAATCGCAGCAAGACTCACCCTCGTCGCCGTATTCGTCAGCGTGCCGATGTCGTCCGCCCTGAGCGGCGAACTCAGCACCGTCATCAACGGCAAGTCCATTCACCTCAATGCCGCCGAAGACTGGAACGAAGACAATTTCGGTTTCGGTCTCGAATACCAGTTCGCGACCGAGTCGCGCTGGAAGACCATCGTGATGGCCAACGGTTTTCGTGACAGCAACGAAAAAATGTCGTACATGGCCGGCGGCGGTCTGCACAGGAACCTGTTCGCGACCGATTACTTCCAGGGCCTGTACCTCGACGCCGGTGTCAACGCATTTCTGATGACGCGCGAAGACGTCAACGACAACCGCCCGTTTCCGGGCGCGCTGCCAAGCGTCACGATCGGCAACCGTTACATGGGCTTCAACCTGTCCTACCTGCCCAAAACCGCGGTCGAGAAACTCTACGACGCGCACATGATGGACGAATCGCTCACGGGCATCCTGTTCGTCCAGTTCAAGGTCAACGTCGGACAGCTGCTGGCTGCCAACTGAATCTCTCCACGCTGCCCGCGACCGGCCCGAAACCGCAAACAACAACAATAACTAACAACAACAAGATCGGCCCGGGTCGTCGAAGCGAGCTCAGGGATAGAGCTCATTCGACGGCCCGCAGCCGGCGACTGTCTCGACGTTCGATCATGCGATACAGCTTTGCGGGACGGTGCGCTCCGTCGCGCCTCTCCTCACCGGTCGGTTCGACGACGTTTTGCGCCAGCACGCGCTTGCGGAAATTGCGCCTGTCGATCGGCTGTCGGGTAAGCACTTCATGAACTCGCTGCAGTTCGGGCAGCGAAAATTCCGGGCCCGTGAACTGCAGCGTGAACGGCAATGCAACGCTCTCGTCCGCAACGGTCCGCGCGATGCGTTCGAGCGCCTTGTCGAGGATGTCGCGGTGATCGAATGCGAGTTCGGGCACGCGATCGATTGCAAACCAGTCGGCGCGCTCTGCGTCCGAATTCGCCGCGGTGGCCGCATTTGCCGCCGGGATGGCCGCGAAGTAGGCAACGCTGATGACACGCTCGCGGGGATCGCGTCGCGGGTGTCCGAAGGTATGGAGTTGCTCGAGATGCCCGGCATTGACCCCCGTCTCCTCGCGCAGTTCGCGCCACGCGGCGTGCTTGAGGCTTTCCTCGAGACCGACGAAGCCGCCGGGCAGCGCCCATAGACCCTGGTACGGGGGCCGCCCGCGCCGAATCAACAGCACCTCGAGTTGGCCGTCGGCGATCGTGAAGATCGCGACGTCGACCGTGACCGCGGGATGCGGGTAGCTGTAGCAAAACGACATGCCTGCGAGCTTAGCGTATTTTTTACGCATATTAAAGCGTATGAGAAACACAAACTATTGGCGATACCGTCCGCCGCAACAAAAACAGCCACACCCTCATCGAGGATGTGGCTGCCGGCGCCCCTCGAGGGAGGGGCTATATGCCTGTGGCGCAGGGGCTCAGAACTTGAGGCCCAGCGCACGCACGACTTCGATGGTGACGTACTTTTCACCCGAATTCATGCCGTTGCGCTCCGCAAAGCACTGCGCGGCTTTCAGGGTGCAGGGACCCATGACGCCGTCCACCTGGCATTCGTTGCGATTCGGCCCGCAGCGGCAGCAGCCCGTGTCGTTGAGTGCCGACTGCAGCTTGCTCACGTTCTCGCGCGTCATGTTGACTTCGCAGAGCACCGGGCGCCATTCGGTGCGCTCGTCGCTGATCTTGTTTTTGCGCGTCACGGTGGCGTACTCGGCCGGAATCGGGATACGGCGCTCGGTGGCCGGCTGTACCTGCTTCCTGACCTCGACGACACCGTACTCGGCCGGAATGGCCACTTCGCGCGTCGTTTCGGGGCGCACGAGCTTGGTCATCTCGACGCTGCGGTACTCGGCCGGGATCGTGATCTCACGGGTAGCGGCCGGCGTCTTCAGCACCGTTTTCTTGACCGTCTTGTACTCGGCCGGAACCTCGACGGTCCTGGTCGTTGCCGGCGTCACGAGGACCTGCTTCTCTATGGTCTTGTAGGTCGCGGGAATCTCGACGAGGCACATGAGCTCGCCCGTATCCTCGACGCGCGTCTTGAGGACCTTCAGGTCGCCGAAGCGCTGGATGGTCTGCGACGCGCTGGCCAGCGCGACACCGGCGCCGGATCCCTTGCCCGTGCCGCGCTTCCACTCGGTGCGGGCAGGCTGGTCGACGACGCGTTCGGTAACCGTGTCGTACACGGCGGGGACTTCGATCGTCTGTTTCGATGCCGGCTTGACCAGCACGCGCTCCTCGATCGTCTCATAGACGGCTGGTACGACTTCGAGCTTCGTCGTTGCCGGCTTGACCATGACGGATTCCGTGACCGTTTCGTACTTGGCGGGAATGACTTCAAACCGCGTCGACGCTTCCTTGACCACTACGGACTCTTCCACCGTATCGTAGCGGGCAGGATTGATCTCGATGCGCTCGGCGGCCTCGCGCTTCAGCACCCTTTCGGTCGTGGTCTCGTACTGCGCGGGGATAATGACGCGCGCGTAGCATTCGCCGGGTTTCGGATCCGGCGGCAGCAGGCCGCTGCTGTCCGACATTCCCTTCGTCGCCGCCGAAGCAGACTGCGCCTGGTTACGCTCGTCTTCGAGGCGCTCTCTTGCGGCCTGCAGTTGCGCCTGCTCGCGCGCGAGTTCCGCTTCGCGACGCGTGAGTTCCGCTTTCTGCATTTCGATCGCGGATGCACTTGTCGAACTCGAACTGCCTTCGTAGCTCGGGGTCGTGCTCGCGCAGCCTCCGAGCACGAGCGTCGCAAAGGCAGCGACGGTCATGACGTTTAACTTGGTCTTCATCTGGGTGTTCCTCCCGCTGTGTTTTTCCTGACAGCTGACCGCGCATCGCGGTCGCTGCTGTGCGCGGGCCCGGTGCAATTTGACTGGCACAAGAACCCACACCGCCGCGCCCGGTTTTTAGAAATCGTCCGGGACGTCTCGGCAGGTGGCGGGATATTAGCGGAACGGATTCACGGAAACGGCCTTGGTCACAATTGTTGACAGTTGCTGACGGAACCGCGCGTCAACAGTGGGCCCGCGCGCCGGAGAGCTTGCCCCGTGCGCATGCCGCGACGGCTCGCCAGGCTTGCGACGAGCGTTCGACGAGAAGGGGTCAGTCGGTCTTGGCGACCAGCTCGATACGGTCTTCGATCATTTCGAAGCCGATTACGACGTTCGTTTCCGGATCGACGACCGGCTCGCCCTGCGTAAGGCAGGTTGTCGACGAATCCGAATTTTTCTTGAAGCAGACGTCCGCATGCGAGCGAATTCTCTGCATGACGACCGTGCCGTCATCGAGACTGACCAGCAACATCGTGTCGCGGGTCGTTGCCACAGTATCGGCCGGAATGCCCGGGTCACGGTCCCAAACGGCCGCGCCCGGCGCTGCGCCTGTCGTGCTGCTCGCGCCCAGGACGCAGGCCGATATCAGACCGATCGGCAGAATAAGCTGTTTCATAATGCCCTCCTTGCTCGAACAGGTGGCGCGAACGGTGCGTCTCGCCTGTCTCAGCCGGTCATCGGGAAACAATCGCCTGCTCGGGTTCGAGACTAGCAACAAGCATGGCCGGGCTTACGTGACCGGTGTCTCACATACGTACCCCGGCCCGCTTAAGTTCGGCGCGATCCGGCGCCTCGTCAGCGCATTCAATGGTAGCGGAAGCATCGCACGCCGAGCCAGGCCACGACGATCGCTGCGACCATAGCTGCGACCATAGCTGCGACCATAGCTGCGACAATCGGCGTCAGAACGTCCGCAACGGCGGACACAGCGCGCGACTGGAAGCCGATCAGCTTGTGCAGCGCATCCTAAGCCCTTGCGGTGAAAGCCCCGCTGGCTCGCCCGCAATTGGCGCATGGACCGGGCCGCTTGCCGTCGAGCCGTCATGTCGGTGCCGAATACGGGGCATGCCGCAGGTTTACCGGCTTGCAATCCGAACGCCAGTTTCCCAGAATTCGTTGCTCAATCCGGCAGCACTCGCCGACCGGCCGCTGCCTCGGGAGAAGAAATGAGCGAAGAGCGAAGAGCAATGCAATCCCGTCGCCGTTTGCTGAAACTGATCGGCACCGGCACCGTTATCGCGCCTATCATCGGGCTTGCGGGATGTTCGGCAGACGAGAAGCCGCCAGCGGCCAGATCCGACACGGGAACGGCCGCGCCGAAAGCGGCCGATAACGCGAAGAGCGCGGTTGATGCCGCCAAGACGCCGGAGCCATCGGCAACGGGCGGCGGTATGGCCAAACTCAGCGAAGACGACCCGCAGGCCAAATCGCTGAGCTACGTGCACGATGCGAGCAAGGTCGACAGCGCGGACCAGCCGCGCTACCGATCGGGCCAGATCTGTCGCAACTGTGCGTTGTACCAGGGCGCGGCCGCGGAACAATGGGGCAACTGCTCCATTTTCCCGGGCAGGCAGGTCAATGCCGCGGGCTGGTGCAGCGTATACGCGCCCAAGGTCTGATGGCGCAATAATCACGCACCGTGCGGCCGCGAGCTGCGGCGGTTACGGCCCGGCGCCGTCGCGGCGCCCGGTTCGTCAGCCCGCGCGTCGCCTGCCACCGGGGCGGCGCTTGCGCGCTGTGCCCTGTCCGCCCGGCGGGTGGCCGCGCCTCTGGCCGGCGCCCTTGTTCTTGGGCGGCTTCGCGCGTTGTTGCCGGCCCTGCGTGATCGGTTCGGCCGCGATGCGGGGATCGACTTCGTAGCCCGGAAGCACGGTTTTTTCGAGCCTCTGTTTCAGCAATCGCTCGATGTCGCGCAGCAGCTTGTGCTCATCGACGCAAACCAGCGAAATCGCATGGCCGTCTTCGCCGGCGCGCGCCGTGCGGCCGATTCGGTGGACATAGTCCTCGGGCACATGCGGCAATTCGTAATTCACGACATACGGTAGTTTGTCGATATCGAGGCCGCGTGCCGCAATGTCGGTTGCAACGAGGACCCGCACGGCACCGCTCTTGAAATCGGCGAGCGCTTTGGAGCGCGCGCCCTGTGACTTGTTGCCGTGAATCGCCACCGCGTCGATACCGTCGGCGAGGAGCTGCGTCGCCAGGCGGTTTGCCGCGTGTTTGGTGCGCGTGAAAACGAGCACCTGGCGCCAGCCCTGTCTGCCGATCTGGTGCGCGAGCAACTCGCGCTTGCGTCGCTTGTCGACGGGGTACACGACTTGCCTGACGCGCTCGACCGTGGAATTTTCGGGCGTCACCTGGATTTCCCGCGGCGACTGCAGCAGGTCGCTCGCAAGCGCGCGTATTTCCTTCGAGAACGTCGCCGAGAACAGCAGGTTCTGCCGCTTCGCGGGCATCGCGTCGAGTAGCTTCCTGATATCGCGAATAAAGCCCATGTCGAGCATGCGATCCGCCTCGTCGAGCACGAGTATCTCGACGCCGGACAAATCGATCGTTTGTTGCCTGACGTGATCGAGCAGGCGTCCGGGCGTCGCGACAACGATATCGACGCCTTGCCGGAGCTTCGCGATCTGCGGACGAATGCTCACGCCGCCGAAGATCTGCATCGAGCGGAACGGCAGGTACTTGCCGTAAATCCGGGTGCTTTCCTGGACCTGCGCGGCCAGTTCGCGTGTCGGCGTGAGCACGAGCGCTCTTACGCAACGCCGCTTGGCGGGACGCGCCTGCAGATGCTGCAACAACGGCAGAGTGAAGCCGGCTGTCTTGCCCGTACCCGTCTGCGCGCCGGCGAGCACGTCGCTGCCGGCGAGGATGAGGGGTATCGCCTTTTGTTGCACCGGGGTTGCGTCGCGGTAACCCTGTTCTTCGACCGCACGCAGCAGTTCGGCCGACAGGCCGAGTTCCTTGAATGACATTGAACGTATTCCTTGCAGACTCGCCCGACCCACCGCCGGCATGACCATGCGGGGCTCGGTCCGGGCGATGATATGGGGGAAGACTCGCAGCCCGCAGAAGTGCGGCCAGGAGCGATCGGCGCAGACCGAAGTGCGCCGGATGCGGCGGACCATACATGAGTTGCGCGCAATAAGACAGCGAGGACCGGCCATTGCCGGAAATCCCCGAATCGGGAGCGGCAGCGACACGCGACCGGCGCATGCGGGCGCCTTATGTAAGTGCCACGCACCCGGCCCCTGCCGGGCCCCGAAGCTGGAGCCCTTGGCGGGCGCGGGGTTCGGCTAAGTGATTCATTTGCCGCGCAAATTTTTTGTCAACGTGCACCGTGCCGGCTACAATTCTGCGAAGGAAAACAGGACGTAAAGGATTATGTCAAGAGTGTTTTTCGCCGCCATTTCTACGTGTAGAAGCGTCGCGGCAAGCAAGACACCGACGTCGGGACAAGGCGTACAGAAGACCCGATCGAGCCCGCGACAGGATGCCGGTATACGCCGCCCCGCCGACTTCGAGACGCCGTCTGCCGGCCGCTATCGGTACGCGCCGCGCTCGCCGCGCGTTCTGAATGCCGGTCGTTTTTGCGGCGCCGCCGGCCGGCCTGCTGCGCTGCAGCCGCGATGGCATCCATCGCCCCCGGCGGTTCGGACCCAAAGGTTTTTACACGCCGCAGGCCCGGCAAGCACGGCGCACGCGCGTTCTCGACGATTGCCGCGAGAATCTGTGCGCTCGGCGACACAAGCGGCACGTCGGTTTTCGAACGACGCGCTGCATCCGCCTGGGCGGCCGCCTCGACGGTAAGACTTTAAAGAACAAAGCGTCACCCATCCCAGGAGCGAGCGGAACACCAAGAAAAAGCAAGGAGCGCTCATGAACTCGAAAAGCAAGAATGGCCTCGCGTCGATCCTCGCACTGGCCGTTGCCGTGCTTACGGCAACGCCCGCCACTGCGGCCTCGCAAGCCGCCAACGCCAGCGCGCTCGTGCAGCCCGCAAATCTGCCCGCCGTTCGCGACGTCCGTATGCGCCGCGTCGGAACGGAGCTCGCCGCGCTGCACGGGAAGTACATCGCCCACCGGGCGACGGGCGCGCAAAAGGCGTTCGTGCCGAATGCCGGGTTTCTCAGCGTTGCCGACGATTTCGTGGTAATCGACGCCGCGGCCGATGGCGATACGGCCGAGCTCGTCGCCGCGCTGACGGAGCTCGGTGCCGTCGACATCGTCGCTTTCAAACGCGTGGTTTCGGCACGCCTGCCGCTTGCATCGATCCCCGATCTCGGCGACGTCGCGCGGCTGCGTTTCGCGCGCCCGGCCCGGTCGCAGACCCGGGTCGGCACGGTGACGAGCCAGGGCGATCCCAGCATGGAAACGGACGAATCGCGCATTTCGTACTTCGTCGACGGCGCCGGCGTCACGGTCGGCGTGCTCTCCGACACCTTCGACTGCGGCGCGAGCACCCCGGGCGACTACGCCACCGACATCGGCACGGGCGACCTGCCCGCGGGCATCGAAGTGCTCGACGACACGGCATGCAGCGCCCCGGGCATCGACGAGGGACGCGCGATGATGCAACTCATTCACGACGTGGCGCCGGGCGCGGATCTCTCGTTTCACACGGCCTTCAAGGGAGCCGCCGATTTCGCGCTCGGCATCGAAGAACTCGCCGGGTGCCCGCCCGGCTCGGAGCCGGGCTGCTCCCCGGCGGCCGACCCGGCTGACGTCATCGTCGACGACGTCGGTTATCTCGCCACGCCGATGTTCCAGGACGGCATCATCGCCCAGGCCGTGGACGTCGTCGCCGCCGCCGGCGTCTCGTACTTCTCGGCAGCCGGCAACAGCGCGAGAGCATCGTGGGAAGGCGCTCCGTTCGTCATGAGCGGCTTCTCCCCGCCCGGTTACGGCGACGGCGTCGCGCATGACTTCGATCCCGGCCCGGGCGTCGACATTTACCAGAAAGTTCATTTTCCCGCGGGCACGACGGTCATCTCGTTCCAGTGGGACCAGCCGTTCTTCTCGGTGTCCGGCCCCCCGGGCGCGATAAATGACATCGATATCTGTGTCTATGCAGAACCGCCGGGTACCGCACCGCTTGCGTGCGGTGCCGATCCAAACTTCGGCGGGGATCCCGTCGAAGTGTTCGGTTTTTCGGGACCGGGCGAGTACAACATCGTCATCGTCAAGTTTGTACCGGCAGGCGGACCGATACCCGGCCTCATGAAGTACGTTTCGTTCAACAGTGGCTTCGAGGTCCTCGACAGCTACGCGATGACGATGGCCAGCACGACGTTCGGCCAGAACAACGCGGCCGGGGCGATCGCCGTCGGCGCTGCAGCCTACTTCGAGACACCCGAGTTCGGCACCGACCCCGCGCTGCTCGAGCCCTTTTCCTCGGCGGGCGGCACGCCGATCATTTTCGACATTGCGGGCGACACCATCTTGCCGGAGGTGCGCTTGCGGCCGCAGATCGTGGCGCCCGACGGCACCAACACGACGTTTTTCGGCTCCGACTATGAACCGGACGGCTATCCGAACTTCTTCGGTACGTCAGCCGCTGCGCCGCACGCCGCGGCGGTCGCGGCACTCTTGCAGGATGCGTTCGCAGGGTCCGGGCCGGCGGGCAGGCTTACGCCGGACGGTATCGAGGACGTACTCACGTCGAGCGCGCTCGACATGGGCCCGAGTGGCTTCGACTTCGACAGCGGCTTCGGCCTGATCGACGGCCACGGCGCGGTCGGTTCCGTCGACGAAGGCACGGCTTGCGACGGAGTTGCCGACCTCAAACTCACGGGAACGCCCAACTCGGGGCCGGGAACGTTCAGCGCCGCGGATTCGATCACTCTCGGCGACGGTGTATTCGAGGACGCCACTTTCATCGCGCCCACGCATATTTTCGAGGACGGCTTCGAATCCGGCGACACGGCGAGCTGGTCGACCGCCTGTCCCTGACGCTCGACAATCGAACGTTGATGGTCTCGCTGGTCCGCGGCAGTGGCCGGGGTCTCGGCTGGTGTCTCCTCGAAGGGCGAGCAACGTTCGCGGTCTGTCGCGTCACGCGCCCGCTGTAGTCGCAGGGCATCGGGACCGACTTATGTAACATTCGATCCGGCGGCGCCCGCCGCGATCCGGAACGTGAACCGACTGCCCACGCGGCCTCGGAAACGAACTCCGAACGTACT
>JBFISV010000031.1:0-15474 GCA_041608415.1 Woeseiaceae bacterium | reverse complement strand
CGGCGATACGCTGCTGACCTACTTCTGCTCGTTTTATCAGACCGATCACGACGTCGCGCTGGGACCCAATGAGTACCGTGGCACCGCGCAGGCGGCCTACGGTCGGTACACCGATCCCGTCAACCTGATCGGTCAGGCCAACGGACTGGACAAGTGCATCGACTACTTGCGGATTATCGCGCTCAACTGAGAACCCTTCATTAATGAAGCAGTGATTAATGAAGCACTGGAAAGAGGGGTGGTCGCGTTCGCGACGGCCGCCCCTCGAGTGAGTCAAGCGCTTCTCGTCACCTCACGGTCGGCGACTCACGCGAGAGCCGCAGCACACGTTCTGCAGCAGTAACCGCCCTGCGAAAACGCGCCGGCGAACGGAGCCGATCAACGACCCGTTGAAGCATGGCAGCTCCTGCGTCCGCGCTGCCTTGCGCGGGCGCGCCGATCGCGGCTGTCCCGCAATTACCATATAAAACCGGAGCAATTTTGCCGTCGTTTGGCGACATAAAATTGTCTGGCCTTGCGCCCGGTCACACCCTAGACTCTTAGGCTGGCGAGGCGGCGGCCCGTCGATTTGCGCGCCGGCCTCGGGACCGATAGAAGCCAATTTTGCGGAACAAAATTCATCGAACCGATTCAAAATACCCGAAGTTTCTCGCATGCCCGGCGCGGTATGCGGTAGGAATTTTTCCAATAAGGCGCAATGACTTAGCTCATTCCACGCGCTAGAATCCCGTGGCTCGACCCGCATTGCGCACGATTGGGGCGGCGCTAGGGGCGGCATTGGCCGGAGCCGGACGGTTAAGACCGAGTTTAAGGCAAAAAAATCAGCATCCGATGACATCATTATTCGAGGAATTGAAGCGCCGCAACGTCATTCGTGTGGGTGCTGCGTACGTGGTGGCCTCATGGGTATTGCTGCAGATCGCCGACGTGCTCATCGGCATGCTCGAGATTCCGGCCTGGATCGGGAAACTGCTCGTGGTCCTCTTGATCCTCGGATTTCCACTCGCACTGATCGTCGCGTGGGCATTCGAAATGACGCCCGAGGGTCTCAAGTCCGAAGCGGATCTCGATCCGAACCGTGCGTCGACAAGTGTTACCGCCAGGAAGCTCGACATCATTACGATCGTCATGGTGCTCGCTGCACTGGTCGTTTTTGCCGCGGACCGATGGCAAATGTCCGGGCGAGAAGAGTCACTGACGGAGCCCAGCCGGGGCGTCGCCGTGCCGCTCGATTCCTCGGTAGCCGTTTTGCCCTTCGACAACATCAGCCGAGATGCCGAGAACGATCCATTCACGCTCGGCATTCACCAGGACCTGCTCACGCAAATCTCGAAAATCGGCTCGATCAAGACCATTTCGCGCGCGTCGGTCATGCGCTATCAAAACAGTGAAATACCGATTCCGCAAATTGCGGCGCAGCTCGGGGTGTCGACCGTGCTCGAGGGCGGCGTGCAGCGCTCCGGCGATCGCGTGCGGGTCAATGTCGCTTTGATCGACGCGAGGTCGAGCGGGCGCCTGTGGTCGGAGCAATACGACCGCCAGCTCACTGCGGCCAATGTCTTCGTCATCCAGAGCGACATCGTCAAAGCCATTGCCGAAGCGCTGCAGGCCACGCTGTCGTCGGCCGAAGAGGACTCCATCGAGAAAATTCCGACCGAAAACCTGGAAGCACTCGAGTTCTACTTTCTCGGTCGGGAACGCATCGAGTCGAGAAATACGGCCGCATTTCTCGAAGCGACCGAATACTTCAAGAAGGCTATCGAACTCGATCCCGAATTCGCGCTGGCGTACGTCGGCCTCGCTGACAGCTATCAATTTCAAATGGATGCGGGCAGCCTGACGCGGGACGAGATGTTCGCGAAGTCGGGCAAGGCGCTCGGCAAGGCGCTCGTATTGGATCGGGAATCCGGCGCTGCCTTCAACTCGCTGGGCGGGCTCAAGTGGACGGCCGGCGACTATCCGGCGGCCGAACAACTGTTTCGGAAGGCGATCGCGCTGTCGCCCAACTACTCGACGGCGTATCTCTGGTACGGGCTCCTGCTCGTCGACTGGGGTCGCGTGCCAGAGGCGATATCCGTGTTCCAGGACGGCATCGAGCGCGACCCATTGTCCCCCCAGCTTGCCGAGAGTCTCGGCTATGCTCTCGAACTCGAGGGCCGGTTCGACGAGTCGCTGGCGAAATACCGGCAGTCGATGAAAATCAACACGACGTTCTCCTCGTCCTCCTACATGTCGATCGGCAATGTTTACTGGATGGCGATGGGGCGCATGGGCGAAGCAGTGGCGTGCCACAAGAAAAGCATCGACCTCGACCCCGGATATCGCCTGTCGCGCGTCTATCTCGGGCTGCTCTTGATGGACCTGGGCGACGTCTCCCCCGCAGAAGAGTGGATCAGCAGCGCGCAGGAGATTGCCCCCGACAGCCTGGAGCCGCGTTCCGCGCGGGCACTGCTCGATTGGCGCCGCGGCCGGATACCCGCGGCGCTCGAAAACGCCGCCGCGACGCAAGATGTAAATCCCTATTTCCAGGAAGCGCGCATGCTGCAGACCATGAATTTGACCATATTGCGCAACCAGGAATTGCGGGATGGCGATATTGCCGATGCCCTGGCGCTGTACGAAAAAGCCTACCCATCGCTCGTGCAGGAAGTTCAGCCCCGGATCGATTCCCGGAATTTCCGGGCTGCGATCGACCTCGCCCAGGTTTTGCGAAGGGCCGGTAATGACAAACAAGCGGACTATCTGTTGGATCAGAGCCTGGCGTTCATCACGGCCGGAAGCCTGACGAGGCTCGGTTTGGGAGGTTACGGCATCGCCGATGTGCATATCCACGCTCTGCGAGGCGACGACCGGCGGGCCCTCGACGCGCTGCGGCAGGCAATTGACACAAAGTGGCGCGGATTCTGGTGGTTCTATCTCAAGGACAATCCGAATCTGGAGTCGCTGCGCGATAATTCCGGGTTCAGGTCGATGGTAAGTGAGCTCGAGTCCCTTGTAGCCGCCGAGCAAAAGAAGGCCGAGCATGCCGAATCCTGTTAAATCGCTTGAGAGGGCAAGAAACGCTGCGATAATGACGACTGAACTGGACGGGTAACGTGTTTGGCCTCGGCTCGACCTGCCTGATTTGCAGGTTTTCGTTGCGCGTTGCAGTTCATCTATAAGAAAAGCCGTAAACACGAAGCGGCTGGGAAACGTGGGAAATGACCGGCACGACAGACCTGGGAATCACGGCCGAATCGCTGCGCTCCGATGCGTCGGAACCGACGTACTCGGGCGTGCAGAGCTTCCTGCGGCGCCGGTATTCCAAGAATCTGGACGGCGTGGATGTCGCCGTCGTCGGCATTCCACTCGACCTGGCAACGAGCAACCGACCCGGCGCTCGATTCGGGCCGTTGGCGGTTCGCAATGCGTCGGCCATCATGGCGTGGGAGCGCCCCTACGGCTGGGAATTCGATCCGCGCAAGGAGTTGGCCATCGTCGATTACGGCGACGTGCACTTCGACTTCGCGCGCCCGGACCGCATCGCAGGCGACATCGAGCAGCAGATCGCAACGATGCTCGCCTCGGATGCGGCCGTGTTGTCGCTCGGGGGCGATCATTACCTGACGTATCCCGTGCTCAAAGCCATGCATGCCAGGCACGGACCGCTGTCGCTGATCCATTTCGATGCGCATTCCGACTCCTGGGAAGACGAGGAGGGGCGGCTGTACAGTCACGGCACGATGTTCTGGCACGCGGCTCGCGAGGGCATCGTCGTGCCGGAGAAGTCGGTCCAGATCGGTATCCGGACGTACAACGCCGAGACGTCGGGGTTCAACATTTTCGATGCCCCCTGGGTTCATGGGCACGACACGCGTGCCTTGTGCGACCAGGTCCACCGCATCGTCGGCGACCGCAAGGCGTATCTGAGCTTCGATGTCGATTGCCTGGATCCCGCGTTCGCGCCGGGGACCGGGACGCCGGTCGGCGGCGGTCTCTCGACCGCGCAAGCGCTGCAGATTCTCAAGGGCCTGCGCGGTATCGATTTCGTCGGCGGCGACGTCGTCGAAGTCGCACCGGCCTACGACGTGGGGCAGGTCACGGCGCTCGCCGCGGCGCACGTGGCATACGAGTTTCTTGCGCTGTACGCCGCGCGACCGGGCGGCCCCTGCTATGCAGAAGATTCCGACGACAATAACAAATAGGTGAACTCAAAATGACCGCACAATCCGAACCGCTGCATTGGACGGAGACCGTCTATCGGCAGCACGCGCGGCTGCTGTTCGACGTCGAGGCAGCCGTCTTTCAAAACGAGGCGCTCACGCGGCGCGAATTGGCCGCCGTCAAGCGCCTGGGCGCGAGCCTGGGGGCGGGCATCGAGTCGCCGATCGTCGATATTGCGTGTGGGCCGGGCCGGCATACGATTCAGCTCGCAAATCAAGGACACGACGTCATCGGCCTGGACTTTTCGCCGGGCCTGCTCACGCTGGCGAGTGAGACTGCCGCCCGCAGCCGGAATGGCGGCAGCAATCCGACCTTCGTCGTCGGCGACATGCGCCAGCTCGACTTTCAGGACGGGGCTTTCCAGACGGCCCTGATCCTCGGTAACAGCTTCGGGTACTTCAGCGACGAGGACAACCTGCTCGCTCTGAGCGAGGCATGTCGCGTTCTGGACGATGGCGGCTTTCTCTGCCTCGAGATAACCAATAAGGAACCCTACCTGGCTACGCTCGAAACCTTCAGCGATGAAATCGTCGAGGGACGCTTCTTCCCGCCATTGAAATGCGAATGGCAAAAAAGCTGGAATCCCGGCAACGGTCGTGTCACGACGCAGGAAAAGCACAGCGTCGCCGCGACGGGCGAGGTGCTCTACGAGGGCCCATACGACGTTCGCCTTTTCGATCAGGACGAAATCGTCGGACTCCTGGAAGACCTCGGCCTGCGATCGGTCGCATGCCTCGAGTTTTCACCCGATCGCGCCAGCCTGGCGCCCGGGCTTGGCGAAACGTTCGGGGCGATGGGGGAGGTCCTGTTCGTTGGCGGCATCAAGTAATATCGACGAGCATCACGCCGGGAACGGCGTAACGCCGACCGGGTCACTGTGAGATACGCGGGAACAGCACGGCCATGAAGACGCACCCGTTGGTTTTTTTGACGCTCGGAGCACTCGCGCTGATGCAGGAATCGCCGGCCGAGGAAAGCTTGCGCGCGGCATTGGCACGTTGTATGGACATCACGAGGGACGCGGCTCGCCTGCGCTGTTACGACGAGACGGCGGCGCATGCCCGGACCGCCACAAGCAGTACACAGACCGACAACGCTGCAGGAAACGTCGCAGAAGATCGCGCCGAAGACCCCGCGGGCGTAGCGAGGCCGGCGCCGCTGGATGACAGCGTGGGCAGGAACCAGGTCGCCGGGAATGAGCAAGAGCAGACCTACGGCGGCACGCTCGTGCGCTGCGAGGAGCGCGGGCCATCCGACAAGACGTATTTTTATCTCGAGGGCGGACAGGTCTGGCGGCAGAACGGCGGCCGCAGGCTGCGTCTCGGGGATTGCAGCTCCGAGATCGAGATAAGCCAGGACTGGTTCGGCTTCAAACTCCGCATCATCAATAATAATCGCACGATCCGGGTCTCCCGCGTCCGCTAGCGTTACGCGCCGCCGGGCGCGAAAACGCAACCTGATTCACACTGAAACCGACGACTGGTTAACAGTTTTCTCACCTTATCGCCGATTTGCTCGCCAAATACTCCGCCGGATGCCAAAAACGAACCCCCTTTCCGGGAGTTCGTTTCATGGACAGATTGCGAAAAGACAACGTCGACTACCGGCTGCGCAGACTCTCCAGCAGTCTCGTGATTTGCAGCCGCTGCCTGCGATCCGGCAAGGTCCGGCCCGTACCGCAACTCATCAGCAAGATGCGCGCGCCGACCAATTTGTGTCCGGAGTGCCGACTCGCTCAATCGCCGCTACCCGCAAACAAACGGCCCGGAAAACTCCTGCATTTCCCGTATTGAGGCGACGCCCGGCCGCCCGTCGCGGCGACGGGCGATCGCATCACCGCAGGTGATTCTCGAACGCGGCGGTGCCAGAATAGCGCCATGGCCAAGCTCTACTTCTACTATTCCTCGATGAACGCCGGCAAGTCCACATCGCTGCTGCAGTCGAGTTACAACTATCGCGAGCGTGGCATGAATACGCTGGTACTCGCCCCGGAATTCGACGATCGCTATGGCGCAGGCAAGGTGAAGTCGCGAATCGGGCTCGAGGCCGAGGCAACGTCGTTCGCAGCCGCGGACGATCTCTACGATGTGGTCGAGCGTCGCCACAACGACAATTCGCTGCACTGCGTCCTCGTCGATGAGGCGCAGTTCCTGAGCAAGGAACAGGTTTATCAGTTGAGCGACGTAACGGATCGCCTGAAAATTCCCGTGCTTGCATACGGTTTGCGGACGGATTTTCAGGGCGAGCCGTTCGAAGGCAGCAAGTACCTGCTGGCCTGGGCGGACACCCTGCGGGAACTCAAGGCTATTTGCCATTGCGGCAGCAAAGCCACGATGGTGGTGCGGATGGACGCGGACGGCAACGCGGTCCGCGAGGGATCACAAATCGAGATCGGCGGTAACGATCGCTACGTCTCGATGTGCCGCAGGCACTTCAAGCAGCATTTTCTTGGTTAGAGAGACCCGCTTATGCGGACGTGCGCGGCACATCTTGCTGCGTGATCATCGCGCGCATGTCTTCCAGTGTCTTCATGACGTCCGTGTTGGCGTTCGCATCGGTTTCGGAGTCGGGCCTCTGCCTGGCCTGCGGGTCGCAAAACTTGATCCGGTGCTGGCCGAGGGCGATGATGTCGTCGTCCACGAGTGCGCGGATGGATACGCGTCGCGAATTGACGTAGGTGCCATTCGTGCTGTTCAAATCCATGAGAAAAGTCGTGCCGCCATTGCGCACAAGCAGCAGGTGGTGACGACTGATCCAGCGGCTGTCGATCGTGAGGTCGTTGTGTTCCGAACGGCCAATCAGCGCGCGATTCTTGTCGAGCACGAGCGAATTCGTCGTTTCGCCGTTGTGGGTCACGTACAGGGTCGGCGGGATCCGACCGTCACTCGCCGGCGCAGCCGCGTTCTCGGCCGTCTGCGCGTGCCAGGTCCCGCTCGGCAACTCGGGATGGTCGATCATGGCGGTGCTGACCGGCAGCGTATCGGTACGCTCGAGCGCGGTGACCGCAATATCGTCGAGGATGCCGGGCCAGCCGCCGGACGCGAGCCATATCTCGTGGCAGACGGACGCGGGAAATATGAATTCGGGCATGTCGCTGCCGGCGGCACGCAATTTCGCATACAGGTAGTCGCGCGCTTCCTCGCTCGTCATCGGTCGCATGTGAAAATCTGCGGTGAGCCGCCGCAACAGCGGTTCCATGCCGGGCTTCTCCACGAGCTCGCGCAGCGAGCGGTCGCTGACGAATACCAGTTTCAGGGCGCTCGTCTGACGCGCGCGCAGGTCGGCCAGTTCGCTGACGACGGACCAGGCGCCGGGGTCCAGCGCATGCGCGTTTTCGATAAAGACGAGAGGCGGTGCGTCCGACGATGCCTGCTGCAACGCAAACACCCGCGTCATCGCGAGCAGTTCACCAATGGAATTGAAATCGATCGGGTAGCCGAACTGGCGCAGCATCGCTTCCAGCAGCCCGGTCTCGTCCAGGCCGGTTCCATCGATCAACGCGAATGCGCAGTCGTCGGGCAAGCTGCTGAGGAATTCTTGCAGCAGCGTCGATTTGCCGGAGGACTTCGGCCCCTGCAGAAGTGCGAGCCCGTTGTAGACCTCGAGCAGCTTGTTGAGCATTGCCATCGCATCGCGATGCGCGCGATACGACACGGGCGCAGCCTGACTGCCGTATTCAGGAAAGGGGTGCTCTGTCAGTCCCGCCGCCGCCAGATCCATGTTCGTTCTTTCTCTCCAAGCCTTGAGGCGAAAATTTGGTTACTCTTCCCGGGTCTGACGGTTTCCTCGAGACGAAATCGCGCCGGGAATTCAGTCTACGATTCCGATCGAACCGATTCAAACCATATTCGGCGATTGCTTATTGATCAGCAACACGCAGCGACATACTAGAAATTACATTTCATAATTAATTTAAGCGCCTGTATTGAAAGCTGATTGCACGATCGCGGTCATCGCAAACGCGCTACGACAGGACCTTAGGCTTTGACGACCAAGCTCACTGCCCGATCGCTCACACTGATACGTGGCGAGCGCACGCTGTTCGACGACCTCAGTTTCGGGTTGCGCCCGGGAGGACTGCTGTTGCTCGAGGGCCAGAACGGCGCGGGCAAAACCAGTCTGCTGAAGGCCATCGCGGGGCTTCTCGAGCTCGAGTCGGGGGAACTCGAATGGCTGGGGTCGCCGATCCGCAAGCTGCGGGACGTTTATAGCAGCGCTTTTGTATGGATGGCGCACAAAGTCGGCCTCAAGTCGGATCTCACGTTGATCGAGAATCTGCGCTTCGAGGCCGCGCTTCGCGAGATGTCGATGCAGGACCTGGACGCCGTGATCGAAAGGCTCGATCTCGTGCGGCTGAAAAAGCTGCCACTGCGCTCCCTGTCGGCCGGCCAGCAACGGCGTGTGGCCCTCGCGCGAATGCTGTTGGCCAGCGCCGAACTCTGGCTCATGGACGAACCGTTCACGAACCTGGATCGCGAGGGCCGGCAGCTCGTCGTCGATATGCTGACCGAGCATCTGTCCAGCGGCGGCATGTGCGTACTCGCTGCCCATCAGGACGTGAATATTGCCGCACCGACCGAACGAATACGCCTGGGATGAGCGCGCCCGAATACACCGGACCGGGATTGCTCGCGGGCCTCGCCGGAATGATCCACCGGGACTTGTTGCTCGTCTGGAAACGGCCGGGCGACGCCCTCAATCCGCTGTTTTTTTTCGCGATGGTTTGTACCCTGTTTCCGCTGGCGACGGGGCCCAGCGTCGAGCAGCTCGCGTTCGCCGGCCCCGGCGTGCTCTGGGTTGCGGCCTTGCTGGCGACGCTGTTGTCGCTGAACAACCTGTTTCTCGGAGATTTCGACGACGGCAGCCTCGAACAGCTGCTGCTGAGCCCGCAGCCTCTCGCGATCCTCGCGCTCGGCAAATCGGTGGCGCACTGGTTGACCAGCGGGCTGCCGCTTGTCATTCTCTCGCCGCTGCTCGCAATGGCCTACCGCATGCCGGTCGACACGATCGGCGTCCTCATGGTGACGCTCGCTCTCGGTACGATCAGCCTGAGCCTGCTCGGTTCCGTCGGCGCCGCGCTGACCGTCGGTTTGCATCGCGGAACGGCATTGTTGAGCTTGCTGGCATTGCCGCTGGCGATGCCGGTATTGATCTTCGGCGCGCGGACCGTCTCTCTGGCGGCGGCCGGCGACGTTTATTCGATGGGAGTCTTTGCGCTCGGCGCCTACGCGGTCGCGACCGTGTCGTTGGCGCCGTTCGCCACGGCTGCCGCTTTGAGAATCAGTAACGAGTAGAATCGCCGCCCATGTGGACTTTTTTTCACAAGCTCGCCTCACCGCCACACTTTTACCGGCTCGCAAGGGCCCTGACTCCGTGGTTTTCCGTACCCGGCTACCTGTTGATTGCCTACGGCACCTTCGCGGGGCTGTTCCTTGCGCCGCCCGATTACCAGCAGGGAGATGCGTATCGTATTATTTATGTCCACGTACCGGCCGCCTACCTTTCGATGATGGCGTACATGGTCATGGCGATTGCGGGTGGCATCGGACTGGTCTGGCGTATGAAGCTCGCCCACGCCGTCGCCGCGAGCGCCGCGCCCATCGGAGCGTCGTTTACGTTTCTGGCGCTGCTGACGGGCTCGGTCTGGGGCCGGCCAATGTGGGGAACCTGGTGGGAATGGGGCGATCCAAGGCTCATGTCGGAGTTGATTCTGCTGTTTCTGTACTTCGGGTACATGGCGCTCCGGAGCGCCATCGATGACACGGCGAAGGCCGACAAGGCAAGTGCGGTGCTTGCGGTCGTTGGAGCGGTCAATGTACCGGTTATCCACTATTCCGTTGAGTGGTGGAGTTCGTTACATCAGGGGCCGACTCTCGTTCGCGAGGGCGGGCCGGCCATGGATACGGCGATGCTGTATCCGCTGCTGGCAATGATCCTGGGCTTCACGTTGGTGTTTGCATCGCTGCTGTTGCGGCGCGTGCGTGCCGAAGTGCTGCATCGGGAACGCAGGACGCGCTGGGTGCGGGAGATGGTGTTGTCGCCGGACGGAAAACTATGATGGAAAAGCTTTCGATGGGAGCCTATGGCGGCTATGTCTGGAGCTGTTATGCAATTGCGCTGCTCGTTGTCGTCGTCAACGAATGGCGTGCGCGCCGCCGGCAGCGCGTCGAATACCGGGACGCGGAGGTCCTCGTGAAAGCAATCGAGGAAAAGCGTTGAAGCCGCGCCAGCAACGAATGCTGGCCGTGGGCCTCGCGGTCGCCGGAATCGCGATTGCGGCCGCCCTGACGCTGCGTGCATTCAAGGACAATATGATGTTTTTCGTGAGCGTGTCCGAGGTCGTCGCGGGAGAATATCCGCAGAACCGCAATTTCCGCGTCGGCGGGCTCGTTGTCGACGACAGCATCCGGCGTGAGCCGGGATCGCTCGACGTGCACTTCACGGTCACGGATTTGCGCTGCGAAATCCCCGTGATGTACAGCGGCGTATTGCCGGACCTGTTTCGCGAGGGCCAGGGCGTCGTCGCGCACGGCCGCATGAGCAAGGACACGTTCGTGGCCGACGAGGTGTTGGCCAAACACGACGAAAATTACATGGCGCCCGAAGTTGCGGAGTCGCTGGCACAGCATGTCGGCGAGCAAACCGAAGCGCTCCGCAAATACAGTTCCGAGTGCGAAACGCAATGATTCCCGAAATCGGCCACTTCGCACTGATCCTCGCGCTGTCGCTGGCTTTGTGCCAGGGCATTGTCCCGCTCATCGGCGCGCATCGAGGTGACGAGGCCATGATGTCCGTGGCGCGTACGGCCGCCACGGGCCAGTTTGTGTTCGTGGCGTTCGCCTTTGCGTGCCTCGTGTCGGCATTTCTCAGCGACGACTTCTCCGTGCTGTACGTGACGGAAAACTCGCAGCTTTCGTTGCCGACGATGTACAAGGTATCGGCGACCTGGGCCGCGCACGAAGGCTCGTTGCTGCTCTGGGTGCTCGTCCTGTCGAGCTGGACCGTCGCCGTCGCGGCGCTCAGCCGGAATATCCCGGAGGACTTCGCGGCGCGTGTGCTCGCCGTGCTCGGGCTGCTGTCGGCCG
This sequence comes from Woeseiaceae bacterium, assembly GCA_041608415.1. Taxonomy (GTDB): domain Bacteria; phylum Pseudomonadota; class Gammaproteobacteria; order Steroidobacterales; family Woeseiaceae; genus UBA1847. The sequence continues at coordinate 4,186 of JBFISV010000031.1, read as the reverse complement.
GTTTCCTGTCGTTCACCATATTGACGTCGAACCCCTTCGAGCGCCTGTCACCGGCCGCGATCGACGGCACGGACCTGAATCCGCTGCTGCAGGACCCCGGCCTCGCGATTCATCCGCCGATACTCTACGTCGGCTATGTCGGGTTTTCGGTCGCCTTTGCGTTCGCGGTAGCCGCCATGATCAGCGGCAACCTCGACCAGAAGTGGGCGCGCTGGACGAGGCCGTGGACGACGGTTGCGTGGCTGTTCCTGACCGTGGGCATCGCGCTCGGCAGCTGGTGGGCGTACTACGAACTCGGCTGGGGCGGCTGGTGGTTCTGGGACCCGGTCGAAAACGCCTCGTTCATGCCGTGGCTGGTCGGCACCGCGCTGATACACTCGCTCGCGGTGACCGAGAAGCGCGGCCTGTTCAAGAGCTGGACGCTGCTGCTCGCGATCGCAGCCTTTTCGTTGAGTCTGCTCGGCACGTTCCTCGTGCGCTCCGGCATCATCGTGTCAGTGCACGCATTCGCAAGCGATCCGACGCGCGGTTATTTCATCCTCGGATTTCTCGCCGTCGTGATTCTCGCAGCGCTCGTCCTGTATGCGTTTCGAGCGCCCGATCTCGATTCCGACGCGGGATTTCGCCCCGTGTCGCGCGAGACGTTCCTGTTGCTGAACAACGTGCTGCTCGTCGTTGCCGCTGCGCTCGTGTTCCTCGGCACGATGGCGCCGCTGATCTCCGACGTCATCGGGACGGGAAAAATCTCGGTCGGCGCGCCATGGTTTGCAATAGCGTTCTCCGTGCCCATGATTCCCCTGCTGCTGCTCATCGGCATCGGCATGCACGTGGCCTGGCGTTCGCAGGCAGCCGCCCCCATGCTTCGCAGGCTGAGGTTGCCGGCAATGATCGCGTTGGCCCTGGGCATTTTGCTGCCGCTGATCGCCTATGGCCGCATCGGCCTGCTGCTGGGCGTCGGAACCGTGGGGGCATTCTGGATCATGCTGTCATCGCTGATCCAGCCGCTGCGGGCCTGGCGGCGCGAGCGCGGCGGCGCCGGAATCACGCGTGCGATGCTCGGCATGTCGGTCGCCCATTTCGGCGTCGGCGTGTTCGTGCTCGGCGTCACCGTCGTGTCGGCATTCAGCATCGAAACGGACCGCTCGCTGCAGCCCGGGCAGTGGGTCGAGGCCGGGGACTACCGCTTCGAAATGCGCGAACTGCTCGAGGTCGAGGGTCCCAACTACCTCGCCCGGGAGGCTGTCGTCGACGTGCGCCGCGACGGCGATTTCATCGCACAGTTGCGGCCGCAGAAACGGCAGTACCTGGTGCAGAAAAACTGGATGACGGAAGCCGGCATTCTCGCGGGCTGGAACCGCGACCTGCTGATCTCGATGGGCGATCCTATCGGCAACGATGCCTGGAGCGTGCGGGTACAGTACAAGCCGCTCGTGCGTTTCATCTGGCTCGGCGCGCTGATCATGGCGTTCGGCGGCTTGCTTGCAGCAAGCGATCGGCGCTACCGGGTCCCCGCGCGGCAGCGCGCCGGCATCGCGGCGGCAACAGCCGAGGCAGAAACTGCCTGATGGCACGCTACATCGCCCTGATCGTCGCGTTCGTACTGCTGGTTGCCGTGTTCGTAATCGGTCTGCGCCAGGACCCGAGCGCATTGCCGTCGCCTTACATCAACAAGGCGGCGCCGCGATTCGATTTGCCGTCGCTGACCCGGCCCGGTGAACGCGTCGCGAGCGCCGACCTCGATGGTAAACTGGCGCTCGTGAACGTCTGGGCGACGTGGTGCGTCGGCTGCAGGGAGGAGCATCCGTTCCTGATGCAGCTTGCGGCCGCCGGGACGGTGCCGATCTTCGGGATCAACTGGCGTGACGGCCGCGACGATGCGCTCCGCTGGCTGCGCCGCTTCGGCGACCCGTACGTCGATTCCGGTTTCGACGAGGATGGTCGCGTCGGCATCGACTGGGGTGTTTACGGCGCACCCGAAACGTTTCTTATCGGGGCGGACGGCATCGTGCTTCACAAGCATCTCGGGCCGCTCACGGCCGCATCGTGGGAGCGGGATTTCATGCCGTTCATCAAAGACGGCGAGGTGTTCGAATGAGACGATTCGCAGCAGCCAACCTGCTGTTGCTCGTTCCGCTGCTCGCGTCGGCGATCGACGCCGAACGAGCGTTCGACGACCCGCGGCTGCAGGCGCGCTACGAGAACATCATCGAGGAAGTTCGTTGCCTCAAGTGCCAGAACCAGTCGATCAAGGATTCGAACGCGTTCCTGGCGGCCGACCTTCGCCGTGAAATCCGGCGCATGCTCGACGACGGGCTGACGGACGCGGAGATCTACGATTTCCTCGTGGAACGTTACGGCGAATTTGCGCTCTATCGTCCGCGCGCAAGCGGCAAGACGCTGGTCCTCTGGGCCGCACCCGCGGCGCTGCTTTTGGGCGGCGGCTTGCTGATCGTGAGGATCGTGCGGCGCCGCATGGCCATGCCGATCGACGACGATTCCGGCAGCCAGGGATAAATCATGCTCTGGCTCGTGCTCGCATTCATGTCCCTCGTCGCGATCGGTTTTGCGGTTCGCCCGCTCGTACGTGACCTGCGGCGGCAGCGCATGACGGCGTTAATGGCGATCTTCTTCGTCGCCGTGGCGTCCGCGGCGCTGTACAGCTACACGGGCAGTCCCGATGTGCCGTCCGGTCCGGGCCAGCAGCCCGACGTCGGCGCCATGGTCGCGGCGCTTGCCGCGCGTCTGGAGTCGGAGCCCGACAACCTCAACGGCTGGAAAATGCTGGGCCGGTCGTACCTCACGCTCGGTGATTTTAAAGGCGCCGTAACGGCGTTCGAGCGCGCCGTGCAGCTGGAGTCGGCGGAAAATCCCCAGACGCTGGTCGATCTCGGCCTCGCACTGCTGCAGGCCGCAGGGCAGCAGCCCACACCGCGCGCGGTGACGCTGTTCGAAAACGCGCTGGCGCTCGAGCCGAATCATCCCGAGGCGCTGTTCTATTCGGGCTTTGCCGCGGCGAACCGCGGCGACGAGTCGCTCGCGGCCGACCGCTGGGAGGCCCTGCTGGCAACGAATCCGCCGGCCGAAATTCGCTCGTTGCTCGAACAGAGAATCGCCGCGTGGCGGGGGCAGCCCGTTGCCGCGGCCGCGCGTCCGGAGCTGCAGAGCGACGCCGTCGTCGAGGTTGCCGTGAGCCTCTCGGATTCCGCGACCTCGGCGCTGCCGGCCGAGGCGACGGTTTTTGTCATCGCGCGCGATCCGGCCGCACCGTCGCCGCCCATCGCCGTCACCCGCAGGCGGCTTTCCGAATTGCCGGCGGTCGTCTCACTGGGCGACCGGGAGTCGATGATGCCCGGGCGCTCGCTCTCCGGATTCGACGAGTTCGAGCTGGTTGCACGCGTGTCCGTATCCGGAACGCCGGTCGCCCAGCCCGGCGACTGGTTCGGAACGCTGATCGTGCGCCCCTCCGGCGACCCGCGGGTCGCATTGTCGATCGACGAGCGAGTGCAGTGAGTGACGAGGAGAACAAGCCGGTCGAAGACGCCGGCATGTGCTTTGCGTGCGGCAAGGACAATCCGGTCGGCCTGCGTATCGACTTCGAGGTCGCCGGCGATACGTGCACGGCCGAATTCACGCCCGGTGAGAACCACGTCGGCTGGCACGATACCGTGCACGGCGGCATCATATTTGCGGCGCTCGACGACGTCACTGCAAACGTCTTGTACCAGACGGGCCGCAAGGCGCACACGGCGCGTTCGGAGATACGCTATCGCGCCCGGTCCCGGGTCGGCGAGACGCTGGTCCTCAAGGGCTGGATCGAAACGCAGAAGGGCCGACTCGTCGTTCTGAAGGGCGAGGCGAGCCGCAAGTCGGATGGCATGGTCGTCGCCGACTGCGAATCGCGCTTCATGTTGCAAAGAGACTAGAACCTATCTCAAAATTGATCATGACCGCGTCGCGCTGCGAATGGCCGCGAGGCAAGGCGCAAGGAGCGCGTTTTGGTGACTGCAAATAAGCGACGAGTAACGCCGCATTGCGGCCATTCGGAGCGCAACCCGTTGGGACGACGGCTCTTTTTCCGCAATCCCGCGTTGCAACTCGCTTGAGTGGAACGACCACACGGCGCTCGCTGCGCCTTGACTTGCGAAAAAATAGCTGTCGTCGCGGCCATGATCTATTTTGAGATAGG